>PULY01000010.1 GCA_003551125.1 Candidatus Iainarchaeum sp. | reverse complement strand
CCACGGATCACTAAGCAAAGAACTAAGACTAAACATAGAAAACAGACTAAAAAGAGGTGAACTCAAGGCAGTAGTATCATCAACATCACTAGAACTAGGAATAGACATAGGATACATAGATCTAGTTCTTCAACTATCTTCACCAAAAGGAGTAGCCAGAGCGATACAAAGAATAGGGAGATCAGGACACAAACTACACGATACAGCCAAAGGAAGAATAATGGTTATGGAAAGAGATGACGCATTGGAATGTACCGAAATGGTAAGATGCGCTGAAAATGATGAATTGGATAGAGTTAGAATTCCAAAAAACTGTTTAGATGTATTAGCACAACAGATAGTTGGAATGGCTTGTAACAAGAAATGGAGGGCTAAAGAAGCATATATAACAGTTAAAAAAAGTTACAATTACATAGATTTGAGCAAAAAAGACTTCGTTAAAACCCTTGAATACGTAGCAGGTGAACACGCGTCCTTGGAGGATCAACACGTTTACGGTAAAATATGGATAGATGAAAATGAAGGTGGGGAAAAAATATTTGGAAAAAGAGGAAAGATGACAAGAGTAATATACATGACAAATATAGGTACAATACCGGACGAATCAGCCTACAAAGTACATACAAGGAACAAAAAATTCGTGGGAACGCTTGATGAAGGATTTTTAGATAGATTGACAAAAGGAGATATATTCGTACACGGAGGAGATACTTATCAGTATAGATACACAAGAGGAATGAAAGTATACGTCGATAGAGCTCCAAATAGAAAACCAACGGTTCCATCATGGTACTCAGAGATGCTACCACTATCATACGATCTAGGTAGAAAAATAGGTAAACTAAATTCGGAGATACAGAGTAAACTGAAGGAAAATGAAGATGTAAAACAATGGATAAGGAAAAAATATCCAGTAAATGAAAACACGGTAACTTCAATAGAATCTTACCTAAAGGAACAGTACCAGTTCGTTGGAAAAATCCCTACGGATAAAGAAATACTGATAGAGAAAAACAGATCAAGGGATGGAGAAAGACTGAACCTAGTATTCCACACGATATATGGGAGAAGAGTTAACGACGCACTTTGCAGAATATTCGCTCACATATTATCCAAACAAATCACATCAAACATAGGTATAGTTGTAGATGACCATGGATTCGTTTTAAAAACTCCAATAGGGATAGATGTAGACAAGATAATAGAGGAAGCGATAGAAGGAGACATGAGGCAAATGTTAAAAGAATCAGTTAGAAAAACACAGATAATGAAAAGAAGATTCAGACACGTGGCTTCAAGAGCACTAATGATACTCAGAAACTACAAAGGAAATAAAAAAAGCGTTGGAAAACAACAGATGAAATCCCATTTCCTACTAGCAGCTTGTAAAAGACTTGGAGAAGATTTCCCAATAATAAAAGAAACATACAGAGAGATAATGGAAGATCATATGGACATAGAACATGCTGAGCAAATAATAAAAGAAATAGAAGAAGGAAAAACAACTTATAATATCATAGAAACGGATACTCCTTCACCATTTGCACATAATCTCGTTATACAGAGTCAAAGCGATGTAATGAAACTGGAAGATAAAAAGAAAAGATTAAAACAATTACACAAAGAAGTACTAGCTAAAATAGAGGCATGATCACATGAAGATATATGGAGAATTCGAAATAGTAGATAACTACCCAGCTCTGTACATAGAAAAAATAAACTCGGTCGTTATAACCGATATACATCTTGGATTGGAATCACTTATGGCAAAAACAGGTCTACTTATGCCTAAATTCCAATTAAAAGAAATAAAAGAAGAAATAAAGGAGATAATAAATAGAAAAAACCCTGAAAAACTAATAATCTGTGGAGATATAAAACATGAGTTTTCAAGAACCTCAAAAGGAGAAAGAAAGGAAATAAAGGAATTTATAGATTATTTGAAGGATTTAGTCGAAGAAATAATTATAATAAAAGGAAACCACGACAACTACCTTATTTATGAAACTAAGAAATATGAAAAAGTGGAACTAAAGGAACAGGCAACACTGAAGGATATAACATTCATACATGGACATCAAAAACAACTTAAAGTAAATTCAAATCAATCAAAGTACATAGTTATAGGACATGAACATCCCGCATTATCTTTAACTGATAAAATAGGAATAAAGGAAAAAGTACCTTGTTTCCTCTACGGAGAAACAAATGAAGAAGAACAAAAAATAATAGTTCTTCCAGCGTTCTCAAAACTAGCTGAAGGATCGCAAGTAAACTTGATAAATAAAAAAGATCTTTTATCACCAATATTACGAAATAAAACCGATTATAAGAATCTCAAAGCAATAGCGGTTGATAGAGAAGCTGGAAAATACAAATTTCCAGAGATAAAGAAAATAGAAACCTGAAAAAATAAGCAAAAATAGAAATGAGTAATCTTACGTTGAAAATTAATTCACTTCAATGAAGATAAGACATCAACCTAACTTTATAAATAATGAATTGAATAAAGATACATTAGTGAAGAAAGCTTACAGAACACAATAAAACACAACACAAAGAACGAGGTGAATCAACATGGCTGAAGACAATACAATCTACGTAGGAAGCAAAGGCGTAATGAGTTACGTACTAGCAGTAGTAACTCAATTCAATCAAGGAGCAGATGAGGTAGAAGTAAAAGCAAGAGGAAAATCAATAAGCAGAGCAGTAGACGTAGCAGAGATAGTTAAAAATAAATTCCTCGATGAAATAAGCATAGACGAGATTTCAACAAAGACAGAGAACCTAAAAAACGATGATGGCTCCGAATCAAAAGTAAGCGCCATAACAATTAAGATGTCCGCACCACAAAAATAAATTTAGCGCATCTAAATCCAACAACTTTGAACCCATGGGAGTTATTCTCTTTCCCAACCCCTTACTTTTTATTTTAATAAGCACTTAACATCTAATCATGAATCTACCAATATGCACAAAAGACGCGAAAGAAGGAAAACTCTGCAGCAAATGCAAACAAAAACTTGAATCCAATGAAATAAATCAAGTAGATGTAGAGTTGAGCAGAATACTCTTTCGATTAGCTGAGAAAGAAACCATACCGAATGAAATCAATCTAGTGAAAACCAAAACGATTAAAGAAAATAATAAAAAAGATAAAGAGACAGTTCTAGCTTTAGTGGAAGGAAATCCCGCTGTTCTAATAGGAAGAGGGGGAAGAATAATAAGATTGATATCTGAAAAACTTGGTAAAGATGTAAAAGTCATAAAAAACGGGTCTCCAGTTCAAATTATCAATGATTTAGCTTCTCCCGTCAGAGCATGTGGAATAAACATTCTTTACAGAACAGATCAAAGTGAAGAGAAGTACATAACTCTTCCCAAAGAAAGGAAAAATAAAGTAGGTATAAGTGTAGAGAAGATGGAAAAACTTATTAACAAGCTAACGGATGAAAAATACAAAATAAAATACATCTAAACCGAAGTGATCGAATTGTCCAAAAAAACTAAAGAAAAAAAGACTAAGGAATTCTTAGAAGCAATTGAAAAAGGGAGAAAACAAGTAGAGGAACAAAGAGTAAAGGACTTTAAAGATTTAAATTTCTTAAGAGCTCTTAAAAAAGGAAAAAAAGAAGCAAAATTTCAATTACTTAGAGAAGAGAGAAATCCTTACACCGTTAGAAAAAAAGTAAGAAGAATAAAAAATGATTTGATTAATAAATCTGAAGAAAAGTCAAAGAAAGATAAAAAACTTCAAAGAAAAATAAAAGAAGTTAAAGAAATAGAAAACAAGTTAAACGGAATAATAGAGGACTTAGAACAAAGAAAAAAGGAAAAAAGAAAAAAATTGGATAAAAAAGAGAAAGAAATGATTGATTTCATAGAGAAACAAAAGAAAGAACACGAAGAAAATAAAAAGAAACTCAAAGAAATGAAGGAAAAAATTAAAAAAGAAAGGGAAAAAAAGAGAAAAGAGACTAAGAAGAAACTTGAAGAGAAGCTACTCAGTGAAGAAGAAATAGAGAAAAGGCTGAAAGAATTAGAAGATAAGGAAAAAAAGGATTGATTGTATGGAAGAAATAGTTTTTTCAACGGAAAAAGAAATGCAAATCGTTCAATTAACAGCTATGATAAATGAAAAGATCGAAGAATTTAACAGAGATATTGAAGAAGGAATCCTACATGTTTACGCTCCACATGCAACCGGAGCAATCATGATAAATGAATCAGCCGATCCAAATATACAAGAAGACATAATAAACAAATTAAAAGACTTATTTCCAAAAGGAGATAACTACAAACACAACTGTATTGACAATAACGCTCACTCTCATTTAATATCAACATTCTTAGGATGTAGTGAAACCTTTCCAATAAGGAACAATGAATTGAAATTGGGTACATGGCAGGATATTTCCTTTGTGGAAACCGATGGTCCGAGAACAACTAGAAAAGTATATATTCAAATTATAGAGAAGTAAGTACTAATGAATAAAGAAGTACCAAATGACTGCTATTACTGAAATTAAAATCAATAAAGGAGAAGTAACGAAGTAGAAATTTTTTCCTCTATAAATATATAGAATCCAAGATGGAATATCATCTAAATTAATATAATTAGATAGGAAAGGAGCTAAAATAAATAATAAACCCAGAAAAATAAATAATATTCCTATTAATGTGAAGAAATTCGAATTGATTTTCATTTTTTCCCCTTATTTTATATCAAATTGCCTGTATGTTTTCAGTTCTTTCCTCTCCATCTTGAGTGTATTTAACTCTCCAGATAGGAATTAATACGGGTTCCACGTTTTTTAAATTACAATTAGTATACAGTGATGGTAAAGATGCTAGTTTATCTTCGTCTACATCCGTTTCTATGTCTTTTTTAACGGTTTCAAATGTGAATCTAGTTTCTATACTATTTATCTTTGGATTATCAAGTTCTTCAGGCATTTCTATAATCCTTTGATATCTTCCATCTCCAGTGTCTCTGATTAGTTTCTTTTTCTTTAATTCATTAATGTATTTCTTCATTGTTTGACGTGTTACATCGGTTT
>PULY01000039.1 GCA_003551125.1 Candidatus Iainarchaeum sp. | reverse complement strand
GCCCAGTTAAAAGTCTCCCCCGAAAGTTGAGCCAGTAAATGATCAGATTTCATCCTCTCATAGCCCGCACTTCCTTTCTTTAGTCGCTTGATATTAGTGTCTCTGATATTCAGATCATGCTTCATCGCTTCAGGATCACGCTTCAACACGTTGTCGCTCATTCTCTGGAGCTGCTCCAAATCTTTAGGCGGCCGTCTGATGTCCATGTCCGAATGTCTGGCATATAACGCCGCAGCACGGTCCATGATTTCTAGCTTCATAGTCGGAGAGTAATCATACTGCTGCAGGATGTCATACAGCCAATCAGGAATAGCCCCTTCCTGATATTTCTTCTGCAACAGATCTCGCATGGTATTAAAATAATCTGTCGCACTCTGTTCGATCTTTTTCCTCTGAGCATCACTCAACCCATAAGCTCTCTGCCAGTTAGGGATGCCCTGCCGATCTGCGGCAATGAAATCCTGATAAAACTTTATATCAAAGTTCTCCGGATAAGTCCTGCTACGGCCCGCTGGAGTGTCATGGATCTGTACTTTGCGCTTGGCATTTACCACCTCGTCCAACACTCTCTTTTCAGTTCTCGACAGATGGCCGTAGATATTATCATAAGCAGCATTAAAATACTCTTTCGCCCACACCCCAGCGCCTTTAGCCAGCACTAAGTTGTCCAACACCTCTCGAGATTTTGGAATCCTCATGTTTTCCAGCGCCTGTCTGGCTCTGGTATTCGTAGAGAGGAACCACCTTCCCAAGGTTTCTTTCATCTCCTTAGGAGTCTTCCAAGCCTTCTCGCGCAGCTCTGCCTGACGAGCGCGTTTATACTGAGCTGCCACCTCGTGCGCATTTTTCAGCGGATCTCCAGAGGCTCTAACCGTCTGAGATCCCTCACTCGGAGCTTTGCGAGTTCTCTGGCCTGGAAGTTCTGTCAGAAGATCTGGCGAGTTCTTATTCGCCGCAGTTTCAATGGCCTGTGCCACCGCAGGATCAGTGGTAAACCTGGCATCGAGCAGATACTCAGAGATCTTCTTCCCAACTCGAGCGGCGTTCCGCTTGATGATTTCCATATTCCTGGAGAGGCGTCTCGCCGCCTGTTGCTGCTGCGCAGTCAGCTTTCTCTCCGGCAACTTTCCGATTGCTCCTCTCTCATCACTCAAATACCAGAGATCCTCAATCACATCAAACAGCGAAACCTCATCGGGAAACATCAACGAGTCGGAGAACGCCGAATCAGGACGAGGAGTCTCTTGCTGGATTCCGTGATATTCATCTAGCTCTCGTGCCGCTCGGTACTCCGGCGATTGCTCGAGTTCCTGCCTCCTGAGTTCTGTCAGCTCTGCCTGGCGCTTTTCCAGCTCAGATTTAAACTCCCTCGAGGCAGCAGTTTCTCCATGCTCACGCTCTGCCGCTTTGCGAGCTTGCCGCTCCTCAGCAGCCTGACGTACCATTTCTTCCCTTCTCGCCAGAGCGTCAGCTTCCATCTTCTTGTTGGCAAGCTCCTCTCGTTTGAGAGCCTGTCTCTGAGATTCAGGAAACTGCTCCAGAGAGGCTATCACCTCCTGGCGCTGGAGCGGCCTACTCGGGGGCCTCACTCCCTGATGACGATTCAACACTGCCCGGCTGAAGTCTGGATCAGTAAACAGCTCCGAATCTCGTTTGCGTACTCTCCCTGAGATTGTATGCACATCCTGAGTAGCCATCGCCTGAGGGTCTTTCACTCCCTTAGCGCGGAGATAATCCATAGCGACATCTGAAACTGCGCGGATGTCAGAAGGATCTAGAGAGTGAATCCACCTCTGAGCTTCAGGAGTCCCTAAGATGGTCTGTCCCATCTCAGAGATTGCTTCCAGCTGCTGGGAAGAGGTCGGCTTCTTAGGAGTCCTCGCCCCTCCGCCAGGGCGCATCTTTCTGGCGATGCTGGAATCTGGAGAGTAGATCCGCATCTGGGAGAGTTCACGCCTCTGAGGAGTTTCAATCACCCCAGATTCAGCTTGAGTCTTATCACGCGGCCATGGCCTCTTGGCCTCAACCCCAAAGCGGAGATCTGATGCTCCTGGAGGAAGTCCCTTCCCAGGACGGCCCATCTCCACCTGGAGCAGATCAAACACATCTTTGGCTGGCCTAACCCCATCTCGATCCAGCAGAAGTTTCTCATCCCTCCAGTTGCGCCAATCCTTAGCTAGTTCAAGATCCCTTTCTCTCATGCGCTGTTCCCATTGGGCAACAGTCCTATCCAGCTCAGTCCGACTAAATCGGGGCTTGTTCTCAATGAAGGTCTCAATCTCAGTCAGCAGCTCCCCCACATTCTGCTCACTAAACAGATCTTCGTAATACTTCTGACGAGAGTCCAACTCCCTGACTCTCATATCCTGCGCAGCTTCGATCCGATCTCTCTGTTGCAGCGCCGTCTCAGCGTCTGCTATCGCATCTCGGCCAAAGATCTCATCAGCGCGTTCCTTATAATCTCTGGCGCGCTGCTCTCTGATTTCCACATCCGTCAGAGCTTCGCCACGCTCCAACTCGGCTTCAGCCTTCTCTCGGCGGAGCCTCTGCTCCTCGGCTTCTAGCTTCTGCCGATCGCGCTTTGCCTGATCGATTTGTTTCTTCGCTCGGTCACGCAACTGGCCAGTTTTTCTAGCCGCCCAAGGAGTAACCGCAAACCAAAAGGATGCCTCTGCCACATCTGACATGAGCCGCCCCGCTGAGGGGTCTCCGACCAATCTGCCGTAAGCCTCCCCCAGAGGTTCAAACGCATGTTCAGTCGGAGCTTCCATCACAGCTTCGAGACCTTTCATGAGAGTTTCAGTCTCAGGAGTCTGACTCTCCGGAGGAACGCCCGCATAAAAGATCTTTCGGATCATCTCCATGGTGCGATGTTCCAAATCAGTGGTAAACTCCTCCCGTTCCTCATGCGTCATATCTTCTTGGAGCGCCTTGAGATAGCTCGGCGCTCCTGTGATTCCTGCATATCCCAAGTTCGGCAAATACGGCGTAGTTTCGGCCATGATCTTGGTGCCGATCCCTCCTGCATAAGCGCCAGTTCCAGCTATGATCTCTCCCGTCAGCTCGAGGGCTGTCACTGGAGATCTCTTCGCTGCTCCGAATAGCTCTCCCATAGAAGGAAGCGGCATATCTTCTTCCTGCGGCTCTCTGACAGCTCCAAGTCTTCCTCTGGGGTGACACAACGGCAGAGCGGTATCCCCTATCGGATCTCGCCGCTCCCGCTGGAGACCGATTCGCTCCTTGAAGTCTCCAAGATCCATATCGGAGTAATGCTTCTGATGCAAAGCCTCAGCCAAAGATTCATCTAACATATCATTGTATGCCGGATATTTCTCACGGATCTCTTTTATATTCATCATCTAATCCCCAGTGGATCATCATCTTCAGGTTCATCTGCCCCATCCTCAAAGAAGCGTGTCGGATCTATGGACTGGATCATATGATCCGGAAACGGCACCGGCAGAGCGTTGCCAGTCTCTCCATCGACAAACACATATTCGCCTTGGCGCTGCTCGACTCGGACGTCCTGTATCGGACTGGTGGACTTAATGTTTCGGATAACCGCATTTAGGAACTGAGTCTCCGCAGGAGGACGGGCCTCATCATCAGGAGCAGCATTCCTCAGAGCCATTCGCGTCCTTCTGTCGAACTGCTCAATCACATCGTCATACCACTCCGATGTGGCCATCCTTCCCCATTCGCGATCCCTGATCCTTTGGGCTTGATCTGTCTCCTGGCCGATCTTATTCGCCATGATCCAGTCAGTTCCCTCAGGGCCTTGCCCTGGCGGAAGAGACTTGTACTCACTAAGATCTGTCCGCGCCCAGACGGTGTGATCCTCTGTGGCCTCTCCCAAATCTTCGGTAAACATCCTCTCTCCGGTTGTAGGATCTATGCCGAAGACCTTCTCTCTGCCATCGACGTTTATCTGAAAGATCTCCGGCGGCTCTCCAGGACCAGCTCCTACATTGATGCCAGCTTTCCCGAGCATTTGAGCCTTCAACGCAGACATTGGCCCCATTGCAGTTTGAATCTGCCTGTCAGAAAGGCGCTGCGTCACATCAGCTTTAAGCCTCAGCTGCCGAGCACGATGCTTATGTTCAAGCTCATCTCTCTCATGAGCCTCCATTTCAGCGGCATGAGCCTCCTTCTGAAGCTTGAACTGTCTATCCTGGAGGGCACGATCCAAGGCTGCTTCTTGCTGCTTAAACTCAAACTGCTCCCGCTGGAGCTGCTGCTGATCCATTTGCATCATCAAATTCATCGCATCTGTCACCTGCGCCTGGCGCTGCTGGCCGAACTGGGCTACCTGCTCCGGAGTCATGCCCGCATAATCAGCAGGAGAAGTCTCTCCTAAAGCTTGTGCTATCCTCTGTGGCATGATACTACCTCCTGAGGGTTTGAGTAGAAACCTGAGTTTCGCCAAAAATATCGTCCATCAAACTATCCCAACCGCCAGACTCTGTCAGATTGGTGGTTCTCGCCATAGGCTGTTGCTGCCTTTGAGCCGGCTCTTCCACCATGCCGTAGCCACTCTCCAGTCGGCCTTCTTGTCTATCTCGGGAGATGCCTTCTGTTTGAGGGGATTCTCCGCCCAAGACTTCCAACAGCCTCTTGAGCATGTCATCCTGCTTGGCTTGAGCTTCCTGCGCAGCGAGAGCTTCAATCAACTGTGTAGCGGGCTGTCCCAAAAAGCCGCCAGCTCCTTCTGGGTCCATTTGCGTCCCGACTTGCGACATAGTCCTTAGAACGTTTCTATTCCCCATGGCTTCTCCCAATCCTGAGAGAATATCCTGAAAGTTAACTCCTGCCATCTCAAATTCCTCCTTGCCGATTTTGTTCGACTGCTGAACAGCCTTGAAAAGCTACACTTCCAGGAGCTTGTTAAACTCCTGAGAAGCTACATCTACATCTAAGAGCCAGATCCCCGGGATGCCAGAGATCTCTCCTCTGGGTTCTTGCTCCCGCAGAAACTCTCGCCCTTCCGCTTCGTTTTGTAAGATCCTTCTCATGTATGCCACTTCCTGAGAGTTAACCACCCCCGGAGAGGACAGCGCTTCTAAGAGGCTTCCAGTCCCAGAGGG
>PULY01000017.1 GCA_003551125.1 Candidatus Iainarchaeum sp. | reverse complement strand
GCAACTAATAGACCAGATACACTTGATCCTGCCTTAAGAAGAGCTGGGAGATTCGATAGAGAAATAGAGATAGGCATACCAAGCGAAGATGCAAGAAAAGAAATACTACAGATACATACTAGAGGAATGCCTCTAGCAGAAGATATTGATCTAAATCAAATGGCGAAAAGGACACATGGTTTTGTAGGATCGGATCTGGAAGCACTCGCTAGAGAAGCTGCTATGAAGACACTTAGAAGATTATTCCCAAAAATAGATTTAGAAGAAGAACAAGTCCCAATAGAAATACTGGAAAACCTGAAAGTTAAAAAGAAAGACTTTGAAGGAGCATTCAAAGAAGTACAACCTTCAGCGATGAGGGAAGTATTTGTTGAAAAACCAGATGTATCCTGGAGCGACATAGGAGGACTTGAAAAAACCAAGAAAGACATAAAAGAACTCATAGAATGGCCGATAAAATACCCTGAAAAATTCAGAGAATTAGGAATAGAAACACCTAAGGGAATATTCCTATATGGACCACCTGGAACGGGAAAAACAATGCTTGCAAAAGCTGTTGCAAACGAAACAGAAGCAAATTTCATACTTGTAAATGGTCCGGAATTACTGAACAAATATGTTGGAGAAAGTGAAAAAGGAGTTAGAGAAATATTTCAAAAAGCAAGACAATCAGCACCATGTATAATCTTTTTCGATGAAATAGATTCAATAGCGCCTAAAAGAGGAAAATATCAGGGATCACACGTAACAGAATCAGTGGTGAATCAATTACTAACTGAGATAGATGGCTTAGAAGAATTAAAAGATGTGATAATAGTAGGAGCAACGAATAGGCCTGACATAGTTGATCCAGCACTACTTAGACCTGGAAGATTCAACAAAATGATAGAAACCGAAGCGCCAGATAAGGAAGCAAGAAAGAAAATACTTGAAGTACATACAAAGAAAATGCCAATTGAAAAAGATGTGGATTTAGATGAAATAGCTGATGAAACTGAAAATTATTCAGGTGCTGATCTAGCAGCCATAGTTCAAGAAGCGGGAATAAATGCATTGAGAGAAAAAAGAGCTGAATTAAAAGTCACTAAGAAAGACTTTGAATTAGCACTTGAAGAAGTGGATCCAAGCCTAAAAGAAGTCTCAATGGATCAATACAAGAAATTCAAAGGAAGCTACAAAGGAATAGAATACGCATAATTCTCTATATTTATATAAAGTTAATAGGGTTAAAAATAAACACGAAATAAACTAGAGAACCGAAGAAAACTACCCAAGTGACTTTACTCCAACTTAAAACCTTATATCCATCCAAAGGAGGGAAAGGTAACATATTGAACAGCCCTAAAAACATATTTATATTGAAACCCCAAAAACCAAGAGTCGCTAATCCAGGAGCTAAAAATATCAATCCAAAAAAAGCAAATGCCAGTAAAAAATTCACCATTGGTCCCGATAAACTGATTAAACCATTCTCTCTAACGGTCAAATACCTTTTATGTATGTATACTGCTCCAGGAGCCGCAAAAACAAATCCTGTTAAAATAGGGAAAGCTATAGCAAGAATTAAACCAAATGTCCAGACTCTGTAAACTGCTATACATCCAAATTTTTGAGCAGTAAGTTTATGAGCTAATTCATGGAGCAAAAAAGCCAAACCAACCGTTAAAAATATGGTTAATAATCCATACCCTTCACCAATGTCGCCTAAAATAATGTAAAATGCTGCTGTTATAGTTAATATGGATATCGTTAAATGAATTAATTCGGTCCTTTCAAATTGCATATTTCTAATAAGCTCCTTCTACCATAAAAAACTATTCAAAAGAACGTCAAATTAATAGAATTCTATTAACTTTGATTAACTTTAAATATTGGAAAAATTGATCTAAAGGTCCAAGAGAAATAAATCTTCATGCTGAAAATAAAGAACGAAAGTAAAGGGTTCATAGCGACAACTATTTTACTAATATCTATCATGGTGGTATATCAGACCATGATAATGCAAAATATCTTAAAACAAAGAACCCAGGAAACAAAAAATATAATCAGGTTACATCAAAGGACACAGGAGAATAAATACAGGTTAACAAGAGGTTTCGAAGATAGTATAAAGCAATCAATGAAGGAAACAAATTCTAAAAAACCCATAGTAAGGGAACAAAGAGCATGTGAAGAATTAAAGAACTGGTTAGATGAATTAAAAGAAGATATAAACGTCACTCTAAAAGCAGGATACATAGATAAAAGAAACTACGAATACGAAGGACTAATAACTGAAACTGCAAATGCATTCAAAATAATTGAGTCCAAACTCAGAAAAGATCCTTCACAGGCACTGGGTCAAATGAGAGACAAAGCTACATTATGCATAAACTATATTTCAATACGAGAAGAGGGCCAAAAAGCACAGATAAGAGACAATAGCTACCTTACAGATCAGATTACGGACTTAATAGATAAAGAACCTTCCTATAAGTTTCATATAAATAAAGACATGGTTAATCAGAAAATAATAATTCCTGGAGGAACCACGATTAAGAAAAAATAACAAGAGGTGAAAAATTGAAAGATAAAGGACAGATAAATATAGAATTTCTATTAGCGTTAGCTGCTTATATCGCATTAATAACAGCGATGATTCAAGTTCACAGTCAGAATTATTTCGAAATTAGAGAAAGAAAAGAAAATATCGAGAAATATGGAGAGATATCGAGGACTTCCGAAATATGTTCCTACAAATACTTCCATGGTCCTTCAATTCAAATCAAAGGAAATTATTCATCACCTACGGAGACAGATCAAAATATTCTTATTAAAGAACTTGAAGATTCCAAAGTAAAATCAAAATCCTTTTCACCACGTATCTCATCATCACAGGATAGAATAACATGCGAAGCGATAAAAAATTGGTATCTAACAACATCTTAAACATAAAAAATAATTCAATGGGTTCTAAAGGACAAATAGCAACTTTAGACGCATCAGTAGCATTTATAATTGTAATGATAATAGTAGTTACTACAACAACTCTCACTTATGAATTTATAGATACATCGATAGAAAGGGAAGAAAAGATAAATGCGTACAAAGAGCTCTATTTCGCCACGGAATCATTAATAGCGACATCTGGAAATCCAAGGAACTGGCATGAAATCGAAGAATTCGAAAGAATAGGTCTAGCAAAATACGAGGAAAATTCTATTCAAAATCATGAGCTGGATCCTGATAAAATACAAAGACTCAATGAAATTCCTGTGGAGGAAGTGAAGGAAAAGCTAGCTCTCGAACATAGAAACATCAAAATAAAAATAAAAAGAATAGATGGAGAAGAAATAGTTAAAAAAACAGATATTAGCCCAGAGATGAATCAAAGAATACAAATTAAAAGAGTAGCTGTATTAAAAAACGATTTATATGTTATTAAAACCAAAACAACGATTTAAAAGAAATACGAGAAATTCAAAAGGATTTATATTCTCATTGGAAGCTATTTCATGTCTATTAATACTTTTAATATCCATAAATTCACTAATGGTGGAAGATAAACCAACAGTAACAAGAGAAATAGTCTATACACAATCTCAAGATATGGTGGAATCATGTATAGTAAAAGAAAATCCAAATGAACAATGTTTTGAAAAAATAAAACTAGTAAATCCACAAATAGAGTATAAAGATGAAGGAGAAATAATAATAAAACGTAGAATAGGGGGAGAAACAAGAAAAATAAATTTTGAATATTCGTTGAACTGAATTCAAGAATAAATTTTTAATATTATTCATTTTTTCTTTCTATAATTAAATAATCTTTCTTCTTATCAAAAGCACAATATTCACTCCAATCGCTGGAAATATTAAATCCGTTGTCTGAGATTATTAATTCTTCTTTTTCTTCAAATAGATTTATTTCTCGATCAATATCTATTACAACAGGTTCGCCTGTGATTAAAACCTCTTCACAACCAATAGAAATATCTCTACTGAGCGAATCAATACGGTTTCTTCTAACTGATTTCACTGATAGGTCTCTAGCTCTTGATAAAATGGGTAAAAAGGATAAAAGAGCTCCCAAGGAAATTGAAAAAATAATCAAGTATTCCAGAGAAATCTGCGCATTATTAAATTTCATTAAATAACCTCATTTCCATTTAGCTATCTCTCCCTGGTATCTAAATAACCTATCAATCTCTTTATCCAGTAATTCTTCAGCTCCTTCAGAGAAAGAATCCAAACCACTGATTAAAACTACTGCAACAGCTAAAAGAGCTGCTAAAATAATTATTAGTTCCGCTGAAATCTGTGCTCTGTTTTCAAGATCATTAAATATTTTTTTCATTTTATCTTCTCCTTTAAGAGGATGTTATATTATCAATTTCATCCAATAAACTTTCTGAAGACTCATTAAGTTTTTCAGCAGCAGCTTCTGATGTAGAAGAAATGTTCTGAATTAATAAAAGAGCAAAACCCACTACAGCCGCCATTACTACTAATAACTCCGCTGAAATCTGCGCTGTATTTTTTCTATCTGAATTTTCATCCAGCATGAATCAAAACCTCCTGTAAAGTTCTTGGAAGGTGACAAATAAAGCAATTTTTCCAATACTTTCAGTTAAAATTAGTTAAATGAAATTTTGGGAAAACAAAGAAAAGACATAAAAAAGATCAATAAGTTAAATTAAATATGGCTAATTCTAACGCGAACACAGGTAAGAAAAAGGAACTTCAAGAAATAGTATTCGACATGATATTGAAGGGAGAGAAAAAAGAAGAAATTCTCCTAACTTTACAAGAAACCGGTTTGAGCAAAGAAGAATCTGAAGAAGTTTACGAAAAAGTAGAAGAGGACTACGAAGAATCACTTGGAACAAAACTGGAAGCGAGAGTAAAATCTCTATTTCGAGAAAACGAAGAAGAAATGATGCAAAGGATGGATAAGAAACTGAAGAAATTTAAAAAAGATATGAGAACAAAAAGAAACCTTAAAGAATCTGAACAAAAAGAATATGTCAATAGAGAGATTAAAAAATTAGAGGAAAGGATAAATGAACTTCAAAGCCATCTTTTCACATTCAGAGCTACCACTGAAGATAGAATAAAAGAGATAGGTAAAAAATTTGGAGAATCAGGTCCAACTCAAATTATTAAAAAAACAGTGTCAATAATAATTATACTAATTGCATTGGCAATAATAACATATCCTATAATAACCTTCGAAACCACTAAAATACTACTTGAACAGGAATTATCCAAAGGAATAATAAATATATTACTTCAAGCAGCAATGATTCTTGGAGGATTGTTACTTGCGAAATTCGGAAAAGATATATATACTGCATCACAAAAAGAAAAACTAAAGGAAGTTGGACAAGAGTGGATAGAAAAATAGGAAAAAGGTTGAAAAAATGAAAGGACTTGAACAACTGAAAAGAGAAAAAAGTGAAAAAATAAAGAGAGCAGAGAGACTCAGAAAAAAAGCTAATCGGAAAAAAGAGCTTAGAAATAAAGAAAACGAGAAAGTATCTAAGTACAAGAAAAAAAGAAGCGAGAAAAATAAAGAGAAAAAAGAAAAAGAAAAAGAACTTGAAAAGATAAGAAAAGAAATAAAAAATATATCTAAAGATATAGATATCAATAAATCCTTCTCACAATATAAAAAAGAACACAATAGAGTTTACTGGAAGTATCAAACTGAACCATCATCTGGAAAAGCTGAAAAAGAACTTGTAGAAAAATTAGAAGAACTGGAAGACAAGAAAGAGAAAGCAAAGAAATTAAAACAAAGCAAAAGCGAATTGAGAAAAATCAAAAAACAAATAAGAGATTTGGAAACAGAAGCCAATAT
>PULY01000008.1 GCA_003551125.1 Candidatus Iainarchaeum sp. | reverse complement strand
ATGGATTATTTGATATACGATCCTAGATTCAAAAGAATTAAAAGTTCAAAAAGAGGTATAGTTGAACAATGGTGTAAAAAGGAATTTAAAAACTTAAAAGAAGCTAAAGAAATTGGAGTAAGATGTCCAAAACCCATTAAACCAATGAAAAACGTGTTAGTAATGGAATACATTGGACGAGAAGACGGTTCACCTGCACCAATGCTAAAAGATGTGAAAGTGAAAAACCCGAAGAAAATGATTGAAAAGATAGAAGAATACATTAAACTACTTTACGAAGAGTCAAAACTAGTTCACAGCGATCTAAGCGAATTCAATATATTGATACAAAATGAAGAACCTGTGTTGATAGATATGGGACAAGCAGTGAATATAAATCATCCTAGAGCAGAAGAATTCCTAAAGAGAGATAAGAAAAATCTGAAAAGAATCTCTAAACAGCTTAAATTTAGAGAAAAAAGCTAAAAGAAAAAATAAGTTCAAAGGGAGATATTAATCTCCCTTTCTCCATAAAATAAATTTAAGTTTCTACTATAAAATCTGTCCATCCGTACCTTTTAATTTCCCTCTTTGAAGGTCTTTCTCCATTTCTTTCATAGCCTTCAACATATCGCTTCTCTTATTTTTTCCGATGTTTTTCACCTCGCGTCAATACCTTTTCCTAAGGCGCAAACATCTACATCCTGAGTCACATAGCATTACAGGTTCCCATTAAACTGAATGCTGAGTTCCTCACATTTGGGTGAAACTATGAGTATTATAAAAAGCATAGTATATATATTTAACCCTCAAAGAAACTTTTATAGGAATAAAAAGTATTCTAAAATACCTCATACAAAAATCGATTTATTGAAAAATAGAGAAAATTCCAATATCCTTTTATCAAAGTATTTCCTTAAACCAACAAAAGAGGAATAAAAATGAAGAGATATAAAGCAGTTTTATTTGATATTGATGGAACCTTGATAAATCTCGATGCAATAGTAAAAGCAGTCAACAAAGCATTAATCAAAAATGGATACGAAAAACAAACAGAAAAAAGAATAAAAAAGGAAATGATAGGTTATCCTCTGGAAAAAACTATTATAAAGCTATTTGATGCTTCAGAAGAAGAAGCTGAAAAAGTAAAAAAAGATTACAATGAGATATATCTAAATCAAGATGAAAAAGGAGAGATTTATCCAGGAGTAAAAGAAACACTAGAAGAACTGAGGAAAAAAGGATTCAAGATAGGATTAGTTACCACAAAAATGAGATCAGAAGCACTTTCCGATATAGAAAAATACCCAGAAATAAAGTACGATGTTCTAATAGGTGGAGATGACACGGATAAAAATAAACCTCATCCAGAACCAATAGAAAAAGCCTGTGAAATGTTAAAAATAAACCCAAAGGAATCTATATACGTAGGAGATCACGAAGTAGATGTAAAAGCTGGTTTAAATGCAGGTTGCAGAGTAATAGCAATGACAACAGGAGTACACAACAGAGAAGAACTTGAAGAGCTTGAATCAGAAGATATGGAGATAAAAGACAATATAGAAGAAATAATGTCAATAGCCTTAGAAGAAGCAGAAGAAATAGAAAAAGAAGTTAAAGTACCTAAAAAAAGAATAGGAGCAATAATAGGTAAAAAAGGAGAAACTAAAAAAAGGATAGAGGAAACAACGGATGTTAAACTAGAAATAGATTCAAAAACAGGAGATACGACCATAAAAAGATACTTGGGAAGGTCCCCAGAGAAGTCAATAAGAGCCATAGACATAGTAAAAGCCATAGGGTATGGTTTTTCACCCCGAAAAGCATTTAAACTACTAGAACCTAAAATATACATAGAGATAATAGATATTTCAGAACATTCAAAGGACTCAAATAAAGATATAAACCGCGTGAAATCTCGCATAATAGGAAAAAAAGGAAAAACAAGAAAAACATTGGAAAAATTAAGCAAAACACATATCTCTGTCAAAGGAAAAAAGATATCTATAATAGGAGAAATAGATAAAATAAACCTTGCTAAAAGAGGAATATTAAAACTTATTCAAGGAGCACCGCACAGTGCAGTCTATAAAGAACTTGAAGAGATAAGAAGACAAAAACCATGGTAAAAACAAATAAAGATCTTTAAATTCAATAGGTGACGTTAAGATGCCGAAAAACCAACAATTCAAAGAATTTCAGGAACATTCAGTAGCAGAATTCTTTAAGAAAAACAGACAGATGCTAGGCTACTCAGGTAAAATAAAAAGCCTAACTACAGTAGTACACGAATATGTAACAAATATGATAGATGCAGTAGAGGAAGAAGAAGATAATCTTCCCGAAGCATTCGTAAAAATAGAAGAAATGGGACCAGAACACTACAAAGTAATAGTGGAAGACAATGGGCCAGGAATACCGGAAAATTACATTGGAAAAGCATTTGGACAAATGCTAGCTGGAACTAAATTTCACAGATTCATGCAACAAAGAGGACAACAAGGAATAGGAGCAGCAGGAGCAGTAATGTTCGGCCAAGTAACAACAGGAAAACCTACAAAGATAATAACAGGACAAGGGGACGGAAAAATACTAGAATGTGAATTATCAATAGACGTAAAGAAAAACAGAGCATCAATAAACAATAAAAAAACATACAGCGGAGAAATGAAAGGTACAAGAATAGAAACAGAGCTTAAAAATGTATTATATCAAAAAGGAAGATATGGAATAGATGAATATTTAAGAAGAACAGTTTTAGCAAACCCACATTTAAAATTAACCTATGTAGATCCTGAAGGAAAAACAATAATATACGATAGAGCTGTAGAAGATATACCTCCGAAGCCAAAAGAAGCAAAACCACATCCAAGAGGAGTAACAGTGGACGATTTATTAGGATATGCACTCAGATCAAATTCACATAAAATAAAATCATTCCTAAGAAACGACTTTACAAGAATAAGCGGGAAAAAAGTCAAAGAAATACAGAAAAAAATTAGTTTTGACCTGAATAAAATGCCTAAAGACTTAAAATGGGATGAAGCAGAAGAACTGGTACAAACTTTCAAAGAAACAGACTTCATGAGACCTCCAACAGATGTATTAGTTCCAATAGGAAAGAAAAGACTGGAAAAAGCAGTAGAAGAACAATTAGAACCTGAATTTAAACAAGTTGTAGAAAGAAAACCAAAAGTATACAGAGGAGGAGTACCTTTCATCGTTGAAACAGCATTAGCATACGGTGGAAAAGCAGGAAACAATAATGGAGACAACGAAATAGAAATAATGAGATTCTCAAACCGTGTGCCCTTATTATTCAACAAAGGAACATGTGCAATAACAAAAGCAGTAAAATCTGTGGACTGGGACAGATATGGAATAAAAGATAACACACCCGTAACAATACTAGTGAACTTCACATCAATACACGTACCTTATATAGGCGCTGGAAAGAAATCAATAGCTGAAGAAGAGGAAATACTAAACGAAATAAGACTATCACTGATGAAAACAGGTAGAAAACTCGGAAAATATCTGAAGGGAAAAAGAAGACAAAGGAAAAGATTACAAAAAAAGAAAACTTTTGAAATATATATCCCTGAAATCTCAAAATCATTGTCGGAAATAACCGGTAAAAAAGAAGAAGAAATAAAAAAACACTTACAATCAATAGTAAAACAGAGATTCTCCGACATAAAGGAAGATGAATAAAAAGGTGTAAAAAAATGGTTGAAAAAGCACAAGAAAAAGCCCTGAAAGAATTAGATGAATTTGGAAATCAATTACTGGAAAAATTGAATAAAAAAGAAGCCCCTTCATTTCAAATACCTAGTAGAACCAGATCAAACGTTGAATTCGACGAAGAAAAAGAAATAATAGATATAACTGGTAAAAAATCAACCAGATCATTCATAAACGCATCACACGTCAGAAAATTCATGCAAACTCTATTAGTAGCTAGAGCAGCTGAAGAATACATAAAAAACAACAGAACAGTGAGCAAAAGAGAGCTCTACTACAATTTAAAACATAAACTTCCTGGAACAAATAAAAATACATGGGATGATGATAATGAATCCAGCGCAGTAATAGATGATTTGGAAGCAACTTTAGGAATAGTAAGACAACAAATGAATGTTAGTGCAAAAAGTAGAGGATCAATATACGGAGACATAACTCTAAAACAAGCAGGAGACGAATTTTCTTGTAAAAAACTAGGAAAAGGAGGATGGGCAATTCCTGGAAACGTGGAAGATGTAGAAATTGTGGATTACGATGCAGAATTAATTCTATTCATAGAAACAGAGGCGATGCACTCAAGATTAGTTGAAGAAGGCTCATACGATGATTTAGATGCTTTACTAGTAACTGGACAAGGAATGGCACCAAGAGGAGTGAAAAGATTCTTAAAAAGATTACAAGATGAAACAGATCTGCCTGTAGTAGCATTCACAGATGGAGATCCTTACGGATTCTACATATATAGTGTTCTAAAACATGGATCCATGCAATTAGCCCACGTCAATGATTATTACGCAGTTCCAAATTCAAAATTCGTTGGAATGACCATGGATGATATAGATAAATATGACTTACACAACGTAACAGAAAATCTCGATGAACAAGCGAGGAAAAAAATAGAACATAATCTAAACTATGAATGGTTCAAATACCACCCAGAATGGATTAAAGAAATGAAAAAAATGAGGAAAAAAGGAGTTAGAATAGAACAACAAGCATTAGCCAACAAATCACTAGATTTCGTGGCTAAAACATACTTACCTGAAAAAATAGAGAACGAGGAATTCCTGCCATAGCATAAGAATAAACATAAAAAAACAAAAACTTAATAAAAGTCAACATCAATAATAATTACAGAGCATAAGATAATTACAAATTTAACTGAGGGATAAAATGGAAGTACTAAAATGCCGGGATAAAGAAGAACTTCTTGAGAAACTGGAAAAAATAGAAGGAAACGAAGAAGAAATGTACATCTCACTGAGACCAACTCAAGAAATAACTGAAGAAATAATAGAAAGAGCGGAAGCTCTCAAAAAACTAAAATGTCCCGAAAGCCTGTACTACCAAGTTGGAGAAAAAGTATCTAAAAGATTAAAAGAAAGAGGAATAGATCTAGAACCAGGTGAATTTTCACCGGGAAGACCTAAAAAATATTCAGATGAAGAAATAGAAAGAATGCTTCAACTAAGAGAGAAAGGGAAATCAGTTAAAGAAATAAGTCAAAGAATGGATGTACCTGTAAGAACTGTTTATTTCTATCTAAACAAACAAACTCAAAGATAATCGCTACTTTAAATCAATTTCGCCCGATTCAATTTTCTTGAGAGTTTCTTTATGACCTTCGATAGCCTTTTTTTTACTTTTATATCTCTTAGAATAAAGAGTATTAGTCAAATCCGGTTTTCCTTCTTTATAAGGAAAAACACTTGTTTCATAAGAACCTTCTTCTTTAGCTTTTTCAATAGCTTTATCGACCAATAAACCATCCATATCCTCATCAACTAGATTAACAGTTGAAACTCTATATTTATCACCATCTAACTCAATAATATCCACATTTAAACCTGCTTCTTCATCCTTCCTCTTTTCCTCTTCACCCCTCTCAATTATTTTAAAACCCATTTATTAAACCTCCTTACGAGTAAAAACTTCTTTCTATTTATTAATAAGAACACCGATGTTTTTATTAGAAAGTGATTTTTATATAGTGCGGAATAGA
This sequence comes from Candidatus Iainarchaeum sp., assembly GCA_003551125.1. Classification (GTDB taxonomy): domain Archaea; phylum B1Sed10-29; class B1Sed10-29; order B1Sed10-29; family B1Sed10-29; genus B1Sed10-29. The sequence continues at coordinate 151 of PULY01000008.1, read as the reverse complement.
TTCATATATAGACATTCACAATAAATAATTAGATCGCCAATACAGAACTTTTTCAATACAAAAGTCGGGGTAGCTCAGTTGGAAGAGCACATGGCTGTTAACCGTGCGGTCGAGGGTTCGAGTCCCTTCCCCGACGCTCAAAAATATTTTT
>PULY01000020.1 GCA_003551125.1 Candidatus Iainarchaeum sp. | reverse complement strand
ATTCCCCCTATTTTTAAACTTCTCTTGTTATTATGTAGTCGGCTATTCCAAGTAAAAATTCTTTTATCTCAGGATTTATTTCATTAGAATCTTTTAGTGCCTCTTTCGATTCTTCTATCATCTTACCGACTCTTTTCTTCGAGTATTCGTATGATCCTGTTTCTTTTACTATTTTTCTGACTTCTTCTACTTCTTCTTGAGTTATTTCCTCATTTCCAAGCGCATTTTTAATTTTTCTTTTTTGTTCTTCATTTCCATTTTCGAGTGCTTTCAGTATTAAGAGTGTTTTTTTGCCTTCTTTTAGGTCGGAGTCCACTGGTTTTCCTAGTTTTTCTTTTGTTCCGTATAGTCCTAACATGTCATCGTATGTTTGGAATGCTTTTCCTGCCTTTATTCCAAATTCTCTTAGCACTTTGATCTGTTCTTTAGTTCCTTTTCCTAGAATTGCTCCTAATTCTAGAGGTCCTGCTATTGTGTATTGCGCAGTTTTTAATTCATGTATTTTTAGAACGTCTTCTTCAGTTACTTCTTCAGTTTTTCTGTGGTTTATTGTGTGGTCTAGTGTTTGTCCTGCAGCGGTGTATCTATGTATCTGTTCTAGTTTTCTAACTGCTTTTATTTTTGTTTCTGCATCAAAATCTGTTTTAGAAAGAGTATCTACAGAATATGAGCCTGCTAATGATCCTGCGGTTATGGCTATGTTTCTTCCGTATTTTTCCTTTCCTCCGATCATATCTTCTTTTTCATAGACTTCTTCGTACATCTTGTGCATTGTTGGTCCGCCTCTTCTTTCATCGTCTTCATCTTCCACATCATCGTGAATTAACACATATGTTTGAAATGCTTCTAAAGATACAGCTGCTTTTGTTATTCTGCCGTGATTATTACCTCCAACTGCCTTGTATCCTGCTATAACTAATCCTGGTCTTATTCTTTTTCCTCCTCTCATCGAGAAATTTCTTAAGTATTCTACCATTCTAGAAGCTTCTGGATGTATTTCTTTTGCTCTTTTTGTATATGTTTTGAATTCTTTTTCCAGTAATTCATTAACTACTTCTTTCCATTCTCCGAGTTTTCTTAATGATTTTTCCATTCTTTCATTATCCACTTCCATATTTTGATTCACTTATATCAATCTCCTTTATTTTTTCCTTGTTTCTTTTTTTAGGCGCTATGTTATAAAAGATTCTGTTCGTTCATTGTCGTTTTAAGAACTTTTATGGTTTATTTTAGTTTTGATTTTTTCGGTTTTTTCCAGTTTTAACTCATAGTTGTTTCAAAATCAATTTAAATGATTCTGATTGCAATTAATCATGGTTTGTATGTTTTCAAATGAAAAATAGTTAAATGGAGGTTATTAAATGTATTGTATAGCTGTTCAGATGCAGAAGCTTGGTTTGACGAAGTATGATTCTAAGGCTCTTGCTTATGTTATTGAAAACCCTGAATGTACTGCTAAAGAGGTTTCCGAAAATACGGGTATTCCTTATACTAAGGTTTACTCTGTTCTTGATTCATTGGAGAATATGAATTTTCTAAATTCAGGTTTGGGTAGGCCTAGGAGATACGTTGCTTCGGATCCTGAGTATATAATCAATTTTTTAACCCGTAGAGAGAAAGATAAGTATGAGGAGATTAAGAAAAGTGGGGAAAAGGCATTAGATATCATAAATTCAGAGATAAATTAATTTCGAGACTATTAAGGGGTTAGGGTGAGCCTATTTGAATTTACTAGCATAAATTGTTTTTGCATTTGCCGCAATCTTTTTCATCGTCACAGTCTTTTTTATGTCCGCCTAATTCTACTTTTGATTTCAATTTTAACACCTCTTTTATTTCTTAGTTTTGGAATTAATGAGGTGTTTCTTTATATTCTTTGTCTACGTCTATTGTCGATTTTTTAGTCTTTATCCTTTTCTTTTGAGTCTTTTCACTACAAAGTTTTCTTCCAGTGTTGTTAGGAAAGGTCCAAGTCGTGGTCCTTGCTTTTTACCTAGAATTAGTTGATATCCTGCTTTGAAGGTTTTTCCAATCGGAATTTCTTTCTCTTTTGCTGTTTCATAGATAAATTGCTGTATTTCTTGACCGTTTTTTCCTTTTTTTATTTCTTCTGCTGTTTTCTCATAAATTTCCAGTATCTCTTTATCTATATCTTCTACTGATTTAGGTATTTTTTCTTTAATTTTATATTTATATTTCTCTGAAGCATATTTCTCTATCCAATTTCCTGCTAGCTCTATTCTCTTTAAAGCTAACTCTATGTCTTTTTCACTTGGGTTTTTCAAGTGTCCTGTTCTTTTCAGTATGTTTTTCCTTTTTTCTTTATCTTTGGATACTTGTGCTATTGTGGAGCAGAATCCAAATGGAATTCTTTGAGGTTGTTGTTCAGGTATCTCTTTCATTGATAATTCGTATCTTCTCGCTTCATTTTCATCTCCGTCTTCGAAGTATGATTCTTCGGCTCTGTCGAATCTATTATATATATTTATTATTTCTTCATCAAATGCTATTTCAAATGCTTTGTTTATCTTAGTGGTGTATAAGTATAGAGCTACGTTTGGCTCGTATACTTCTAATAGTTCTTTAATTTTTATTACATTTCCTTTTGAGGAACTCATTTTCTCTTTTTGTCCTTTTATAGATATGAATTCGTACATTGGTTGAATAGGGGGTTCTTGATTGAATATTTCTTTTGATATCGGTATTGCTGTGTCGACGCTTCCTCCTGATGCTTGGTGTTCCTTTCCTGATGATTCAAAATCCACATCATATTTTGACCATTGCATTGGCCAATCAACTCTCCAAGGTAATTTAGCGTTCCCTGGATTTTTTTTGAAGTTCAAAACTGATTTTTCTCCACAATCACATTTATATTCTAATTCGTATTCTCCGAGATACTTTGATTCTGTTGTGTCTTTTCCACATTCCTCACAATATACTCTGATAGGTATCCATTCTTCTCCATGTGGTTCTTCTCTATAACGATTCAGTATTTCTCTTATTTTATCTTGGTTCTCTAGAGCTTTCTTTATTAATTCTGTGAATGTTCCTTTTTTGTATTCTTCTGAAGCGGATTTGAACTCCAATTCATTTATATTTAGTCTTTTTAGTTCTTCGTTTACTTCGCTTTTGAAGTGTTCAGCGTATGATTCGTGGCATTCCCATGGGTCTGGTGTTTCCGTTACTGGTAGACCTATATATTTTTTCCATGATTTGTCTACTCCTTTTGGAACTTTTCTAAATCTGTCGTAGTCGTCCCAGAAGTATAGATAGGTTGATTTTTCTCCTCTTTTTTTAATTGCTTTGTGTACAAAGTTTTGTGTAATTATTTCTCTGAAGTTTCCTGCGTGCACTACTCCAGAAGGTGTTATCCCTGATTTAACTAAGTATTTCTCTTTATCTGGTTTTTTCTCAACTATCTCTTCTGCATATTTGTCTGCCCAATGTTTTGATTCATTCATGTTTATCTTCTCTTGATTTACGGGCCGGACGGGATTTGAACCCGCGGCTACCAGGTATCTCCCAAACTTTAGAAAAGTTTTGATATAAACTTTTTCCAAAGGATTCTTAAGAGCCTGGTGCTCTGCCAGACTGAGCTACCGGCCCATTATTTCTTTTTTATTTTCTTTTTTCCATTCATATAGGGTTGTAATGCTTTTGGGATGTTTATTTCTCCTTTTTCGTTTTGGTGATTCTCCATTATTGCTAACATTGTTCTACTGGTTGCTACTCCTGTGTTGTTCAGTGTATAAACGTATTCTCTTTCTCCATATTTTTCCTTTTCGTATTTTATATTCATTCTTCTTGCTTGGTAATCTTTACTGGTGCTGTTTGATCCTATCTCTCTGTATTCTCCATCAGCCATCAGTGCTTCTACATCGTATGTTTTTGCCTGTGTTTTGGGTGTATCTCCTCCACAGAGGATTACTACCCTGTAAGGTATTTTTAGTTCCTGGTATATTTCTTCAGCGTTTTCTTGCAGCTCTTTGAAGTATTTTTCCTCATTTTCTGGTTTGCAGACTATGAATTGTTCTATTTTGTTGAATTGATGCATTCTGTATAATCCTTTTCTGTACTTTCCATGGGTTCCTGCTTCTTTTCTGAAGCAAGGGCTTATTGCTACGTATTTTTTCGGTAGTTCTTCTTTTTGATATACTTCGTCTTTATGCATTGCGACCATTGGATGTTCCGAAGTTCCTATTAAGTATTTGTCCGTGTCTTTTACTCCGTACATATCTTCTTTAAATTTATCCACATTTGTCGCTTTTTTATATATTTCCTCTCTAAGCATGAATGGAGGTTCTATCAATTCGTATCCTTTTTCAGTTAATTTATCTATTGTGAATTTTTGTAGCGCTATATCCAGCATTGCTAAATCATTTTTTAAGTAATAGAAACCTTCTCCTGTCACTTCACTTGCTTTTTCATCTATTAAATTCAGTTCTCTCGCTAGTTCCAAATGTGTTTTTGTTTTAAAATTTCTCTCTAGTTTCTCTCCCCATTTACTTATCTCCTTGTTATCCTCTTCTGTTTCTCCCTTTGGTACTTCTGAATCCAGGAGATTTGGTAGGCTCATCCAGAGTTTTTCTCTTTTATGATTGAGTTTTTTTGTTTCTTCTTCTTTTTCCTCTAGTTCTTTTTTTATTTCCTGCATTTTCTCTATTTTTTCTTCTGCTTGTTTTCCTTTTTTCTTTTTTTCCGCTATCTTTTCTCCTATATTGTTTCTTTTATGTCTAAGTTTATCCGCTTCTTTTTTTCTTTTTCTCCATTTTTTATCAATTTCTCTTAGTTCTTCTAATGGAAATTCTTTTCCTCTTTTTTTCAATGTCTCCATTATCTTTTCAGGGTCTTCTCTAATTATTTTTATCGGAATCATTATTTTTTTCTCCTGTTCTTCATGCGCCGACCGGGATTTGAACCCGGGTTGCGAGAATGGCAATCTCGTGTCTTACCGCTGGACCATCGGCGCTTTATTTTTTCATGGTTCTCGCATAACTTAGGTTTTTCATCTTTTCTTTTTATTTTTTACTGGGTGAGTTGTTTGAATGGGTCCGGGCGGATTTGAACCACCGATCTATACCTTGTAAGGGTATCGTCATAGCCACTAGACTACGGACCCTTTTCTTAGATGTTTACCTTTGTTCTTTGTGTTTTTTAGTTGTGTCTATTTCTACGTGGTTTTTTATAAGAGTAAATGTTTTTAAGGTTAGTGGTAGTAGGTATTTGTAGGTGTTTCAATGAAGGAAAAAATACTGGTAAATTTTGATTTGGAAAACGTTCGCTTCGTCAGAGTAATTGGTGCTTTAATTTTATTTGGTTCGGGTTTAATGATTCTCAATAGTGTTTATAATTTGATTTCAATTATTTCTATTTTAATTGGTCCGGTTGGACAATCTGTTGTATTGGAATTTGGTAGTTTGACAATTTATGGTGAAGTAGGTGGCCTTGAAACCAGTATGAAACTTGGATTATTGCTGGTTCCTTTGGCTGGAATAGCTTTTTGGTCGATTCTGTTTGTTTTAGGTATTTTATTTTATAGTTCTGAGAATTTCCGTGTTTCTTTGATTGAGGTTATTAGTGGTTTTAAAGAGAATAAATCGATTGAAGAAACTTCAGAAGATAAAAAAGAAACAAAAAGAAACTCTAAGGGTAGAAAAAGATATGTTAAAGCCAGGGGGTTTGTTTGCCCTGACTGTGGTCGTTCTTTTGATTCTGAAAGGGGTTTACATATCCATCAGTCAAAATCTCACTGATTAATCTGGATATGTGAGTATGTTTATTCCTTTTTCTCTTTTTACTTCTCCTTTTTTCCTTCCTGCTAAGTGATCTATTTTATTTTTCTTTGCTAAATCCACTAGTTTCTGTGTTATTATACCATCAAATACTACTGCCTTTATGTCTTTATGTTTTTTTATTTCGTCTCTTATGTCTTTTACATCTACTTTTGCTATTATTTCATCTTTTTGGTTCAGTAGAACTCCTTTAAGTGTTCCTTCTAGGTCACTCATTATTTTTCCAAATGATTTTCCTTTTT
>PULY01000044.1 GCA_003551125.1 Candidatus Iainarchaeum sp. | reverse complement strand
TGTCCAAATTGTGGTGAAGGTTCCTGTACTAACTGCGCGGATAAGATAAAATCTCAGGGAGAATTCATAATATACGAATGTCCTCATTGTAGTAAACAGATAATAGTTCAAAAGAAACAGCTTCTAAAGAAAAATTAAATGTTAAAAAAGTAAAATTTCACGAACTACTCTTTACCAGCTTTTTTAGTTACGTATGGAAATGCAAATTTTGATCCTGATATATGGAGTGGAGGTCTAACTATATCCACTTTTAGATTTCCTTCGTCATCAACTGCTTCATCATCAACATGAATCTTCTTAATTTCTCCTATTATCTGTACATGATCACCAGTTTTCTTTGCATCCTTCACTATGCATTCCATGTTCACTGGACATTCCGATAGTAAAGGAGGTCCAACTAAATCACTTTCTTCAGTTTTCAATTCCGCTTTTTCTATTTTTGATTTTTCTTCTTCCCAATCTCCTCCTGCTATCCATACCTTTTCTAACATTTCTTCGTTTGGAATATTAGCTACAAATTCTTCTTTTTGAACTATGCTCCAGTAGCTATGTTTATCTGTTCCAACTGATAACATTAGTAGAGGTGGTTCGAATGATATTGGTCCCGTGAAAGAGAATGGAGATACGTCAGCTCTTCCTCTTTTACTAACTGTTGTTACAAGTAGAACTGGTCTTGGAACTAATAATTTATGGTATTCACGGTTATCTATTTCCATCTTAACTCCTATTATTTTTATTATTTTAAAGTATTTAACTCATTTGGTGGAGTTCTCGATACCGGTTATCCCGAGTTTTATCCAAATAGGAAGTGTTTTTCTATTTCTGTTTCCAGTCCTCTATCTTCTATCATTACGTCTTTTGCATCTGCATCTTCTAAGTATTCTAATTGTACTCTGACTGTTAATGCTTCTTTTTCGTCGAATAATGATCCTATTTTATTGTAAAATCTTTTTTTGTATTTTACTTCCGCTATAACTCCCTTTGTCCCTGGTTTTGCATCTCTTTTACCTGCTGTTGTTAAAAATACTTCTTCTCCTCTTTGAAGGTCTTCAGCTGTTTTTACATTGTCAGGTGTGACTAGTTCAAGTGTTTTAATTTCATTTTCTTTTAGATCTTTGAGACTTTCTTCGAGGATACTTATTAATGTTTTCATTTTTTATACACCTCTTTGTGTTTTTCGGAGTTTATCCATACATAGGGGAAATTGGCTTTTCTTCGGATTCTTTGTATTTCATCTTCGCCCTTTTAACTCTTTTAACTAGTTTCTGCATTTTTTGTTCTATGTCTTTTGCTTTTTCTTTCAATTCTTTGGTTTCTATTTCCATTTCAAATATTTTATTTATCTTTTTGACTATTTCAGCTGCTGCTTCTGGATCCGGTAGGTTTCTTCTTGATTCTGCTAGGAGGCTTATTGCAGGATATTCTTTTTCAGCTGCTTTTGCAAGCATTACTCCTGATACACCCATTGCTATTCCTTCTTTTATGGGTTCCACGTCCAGTTCTTTTAGTTCTTTCTTTAAATCTTCTTTTGAAGTTATTCCGTATACTTTTTCCCTATCTCTTTTCCCCGTGGTTTTTCTCATTCCTCCGATTGAAACTATTTTTTCTATTCCTTGTTCTTCCGTGAGTTCAAGTATTTTGTTTGATAGTTCCTGCGTAATTTCACTTGGAATTATTAGTTCTCCTATCAATACACAGATGTCTTTTTTAGGGTGTTTGTAAATCCTAATAGGGTGTTGTGGTTTTCCTTCATGTATGTGGATGACGGGTGGAAATTTATCCGATTCTATGTGTCCAACTGGCTCCATTTCTTCTTTTTCTATTATGTAGTTTGCTGCTATTGTTCCTACTAGCCCTGTTCCTCCTGAGAACCCTTCTATCATTGTTGTTCCTTTGAGGTCTGTGTTTTTTTTGAGTTTTACTTGAACCATTTTTATCTTTTCTTTTTACTTTGTTTTTTGAGTTTTTGTGTGAATATATAAGAATAGGGAGAATTATTTAAGGTTTTGGTTTTAATTTTTTCTTTATTTTTATATTAATCATTTTTCTCAGAGTATTTTCATGATGTTGATTGTTTTGGCTAAATTGAATATTGCTAAAGATACTGGTAATAAAATTAATATGTATATGAATGCTTTTTCCATTTCTTTTTCCTGGTAGGATACGAATAGAGATGCTATTACTGAATATATCGCTATGTATGTTTGATTTCCTTTTATTGCGTTGTTTTTTATTTGTTCCCTTATTCCTTCAGATGCTCCTATATCTAGATGAGTTATTGTTCCCAATTCAAGAGATCCTATGATTGAGATTAATGTTCCTAGTATGAATGGAACTATCAATCCTCCAGCTAGTAATAAAGTGTATTTTTCTATCGTTGTGCTTAGTTTTCTTTTTCTTTTTATTTCGTGCAGTTTTTTAGCCTCTTCTGCGGTTTCTTCAAGTGCTTTTGATAGATTTGATCCGGATTCATGTCCATTTATGATCACTCTTGTTGCTCTTTTAATCAGTTTTGATTCTGTTCTTTTCTCCATATTTTTTAGTGCTTTTTTCACGCTTTCTCCTGTCTTTATCTCTTTATATGTTTTTTTAAATTCCTTTGATAGTTCACCGTGTCCTTCTGATATTTCTTTCAGTACCTTTTCAGTATTCTGATAGGATGCTATTGATGAGGCATGATAGAGACATGGTGCTAGTTCTTCTTCCAGTTTTCTCCTTCTTTTTTTGCTTTTTATTTTTTCTTTTATTTCTTTTAATTTCATTTTAATCTTTTTTCAAGGTTTTTTACTTGCTATGTATATGAATAATGATGTATTGAGTATTGGAAAACCTATTGAAGGTATTATAAGTGCTTGCCTAGGTGTTATGCCTAGATCAAGGAAATTTGAACCAACTACTACTAATGCCTGGAACATTGCAGGGATTATTGCTGATGTTGCGATGAATATTAATGAGTAAAAGAGTAGTTTTTCATTGTATTCTTCCATTTCATGTTTTAGTATTGTTTCCTGTTCGTTTGCCAGTTTCTTCAAAGCTTCTCCTCCTTTTTCCGTGTCTCCGGAATATGCTGATATCAATTGTTTTGCCGCTCTTTTTAGAAATTTAGATTTATTTCTTCTACTCATGTCGCTGAAGGCTTTTGGGTAACTTTTACCTTTTTCCACGTCCCTTATTACTTTTTTTAGTTCTTTTCCGGCTTCATTGTTATTTTCTGATGAATGTTTAATTGCTATTGAGAAGGGTATTCCTATTTTCAATTCGGTTGCTATTGATCTCAGGGATTTAGTTAGTGATGTTTCTAATTTGTGAATGTATTTACTTCTTATTATTCCAGGTATTCTTAGTGATAGATAGTAAAGTATTGAGAATGATATTAATCCATATCCTATTGAGTTATAAGAGGCTTTTGGTATCATTAAGCCAGTTATGATGGCTGTTATTATGATTATTAAAATTGTAGAGGTTCTTAAGTATGTTTCTGAATCTATTCCAGTGTTTTTCAATTCTTTTTTTATTCTATTTCTTCTTTTTTCAGGTATTATTCTTTCAGTTGATCTGAATCTCTTTTTTAATTCCTTAAATATTTTCATTCTGAATTTTTCTTTCTTAAATGTTTTTAAATTCATTTTATTATCTTTTCATATTTTTTATTATTTTTTCTTTTGTTTCTCCGTAGCTCATTTCGAGTTTTTTGATTAGCTCCGTGGATTTTAATTTTTCTGTGAGCAGTCCTTTTTCCTTTGTGTATATCTTATGTGTTTCTATATTTCTTTTTTTAACTACTGCTGCCTCAGTTACTTTTCTTATTTCTTTTCCTTTTTTATTCTGGTAGTTCATCCATCTTCTTTGGACCAGTATTAAATCTATTGCGATTAAATCATTTTCATCTATTCCTAAGCTTTTTAGCCTTGTTATAGCTTCTTTTGCTGAATTACCGTGAAAAGTAGCAATTGAACCCTTACCTTGTCCCGCTAGCATTGTGTTTGTAAGTGCTTTTGCTTCTTTTTCATTTCTAACTTCCCCTACTATCACTCTATCTGGTCTCATTCTTAGTGTATCGGTTACTAATTCATGCATTTCTATATCTAGAGCAGGAGTTGTTGTCAGTCTTATTACATGTTCTTGTGGTGGGTTTATTTCTGGTGTTTCTTCAACTATTATTATTCTTTCATTTTTCGGAAGAAAGTTTAACAAAGTGTTTAGAGTTGTTGTTTTACCGCTTCCTGTGTTTCCAGCGATTAAGATATTTGTATCGCATTTAACTGTTTTTTCTAGAAGATTCATCAGTTCCCTTGGAATAGTGGAGTTTTTAACCAGGTCTTTTGGTTTGAATTTATTCGCTGTAAATTTTCTTATAGTCATACAGTTTCCTGTTGTTGCTAGTGGTTCTATTGCTCCATGGATTCTCCCTTTTTCTATATTGGTGTTTAATCTTGGTTCTTTTAATGTTATTCTTCTGTTGAGTTTCCTAGCTGATTTGTTTATCAGGTTTTTGATTTTCTCAGAGTTGGTTATTTCCAGATTTGATTTCATCCAACCTTCATCTTTGTGATATATGTACACAGGTTTTTTTGATCCTATTATTGATATTTCTTCCAATTCAGGGTCTTTTAGAAGTTCTTCGAGTATTGATAATCCGTTTATCTCTCTGTCTATGTGTTTACTTAGTTTTTCTACATGGTCTTGAGTTATTTTTAGATTTATCTCCATGCATTTTTTTTCTAAGGCTGCTTCAATCTCTTCTTTTTCTGTTTGTCTATTTTCTTCTCTTATCTTCTGAAGTGTTTTTTCTATCACTTCTGCTTCTTGTATGCTGTAATTTTCTTCCTTTATCTCATATTCTCCTTCTTTCTTTATTCTGTATCCTATTTTCTCTTCCAGTTTTTTTCTCTCTTTTTCAGTGTAAATTAACTTCAATGCATCGTAGGGACATGCTTCAATGCATTTGTATTCTTCTTGATTGGAGCAAAGTGTGCATTTTACTGGTTTTTCTTTTCCATTTATTATGGGTCCATTTGATCTTGATATACATCTTTTACAGTTGATACAATCTTCTTTTTTTATTTTGTAAGTGTTTTCAGTCTCTGTTTTTTCAAATGCTTTTTTTGGACATCTATTTATTATCTCTTGGCTTGTATTGGAAGATCCAAAGAATTCAAGAAGCTTTTCTTTTTCATTGTATGTTTTATATTTATTTAAAATATCATCAGGTATCTCTGGACATACTTCAAAACAGGTGAAGCATCCTTCTATGCATTTTTCTGGATCTATTTCTATTTTCATGTATTAGTTATCTTGTTTTCTTCTTAACTATCTTTATTCTAGGTTTCTAAGTTAGAAATAGTTAATTTTTATCAAACCATCTTCCCATTATCCATTACTAGTTCTCCATCGGCGTACATTTTTCCTTTTTCCATTGGTTTTATGAAGTCATGGTGACTTGATGCTTTGTTTTTTCCACCGTATCCTTTGTTCCATCCCACTGCTATATGTATGGTTCCTTCTATCTTTTCATCTATGAGTATGTAGCCTTCAGTGTATTCAGCTTTTTTGTTACATCCTATTCCTAGTTCTGCTATTGTTTTTATGTTTCCCGTGTTTTCTTCGAAGAATCTATCCATGTATTTTTCATTTTCTTCTGCTGAGTAATTTATTATCTTTCCATCTTTGAATTCTAGCCACAGGTTTTTCACGGTTCCATAGCTTGATATCACTGTTTTAGGTATGAATATCTTTCCATTTACTTTATCTTCGTTTGGCGCTGTGAATACTTCTCCACAGGGGAAATTCATTCCTATGTCTCCTCTTTCTATATCTTCTACGGTTAATATTCCATCATCTTTTAGTATTTCTCTACCTTCTATGTTTAGAGTTAAGTCCGTTCCTTCTTCGCTTGTTATCCTTATCTTTTTCGTTCCTTTTAGTTTTTCATGCCATTTTTGTGTTTTTTCCTTCATTTCCTGTTTGAATGATTCTTTTAAAGTATTTTCCATTATTTTTTTGAATTTTTCATGAGTTATATTTAGCTCTTTTGCTATTTCAGGGTGAGGCCATCCTATGTAACACCATCTTACTTGATTTTCATCTTTTATTTCATTTATTATTTGTTGTGTTGGCGCTGATGCTGATATTTTCTCCTTAGATATTTCTTTTTTCCAGTTTATACTTTCAACTGGTTCTATGATTATTCTATAGTCTGTTTCTCCTGCTAGTGATTTCGATAATTCAGGTAATTCCTTTAGAGAATCTGTTGGAGGTATCTCATATTTTTCTATTGCTCTTTCTTTATTCAGGCTTGCTAGTAATGTGTGTGCTCCTTTTTCAAGACACTTTCTTTCTATTTCTCTTGCTAATTCCATGTTGTTCGGATTACACTCTATTATCACACTGTGTCCTATCTCTTTTTT
>PULY01000047.1 GCA_003551125.1 Candidatus Iainarchaeum sp. | reverse complement strand
CAATTTGTTTATCCGTTGCTTTGTACTCATTTATATCTAGTTTTTTTCTAGCAAAATCGCTGAAAATAACTGATTTAGCTGCTGAGGTTCCCCCTGCTGCTCTTATTGGCCCTGCATAATATACTGAAAGATAATTTGTTCCATCAGGATTCTTCTTTATCTTAAATTTACTTATTCCTTCAGTTCCCGCTATTGTAATTCCTTCCGTTTCAATTGTCAATGCGGTTCTAACTGCTTGTCCTATTTTTTTTGCTTTTGATTCATATTCTCCATACTTTCCGTTTATTATATCTTCTATCACTTGAAATTCTATTTCTTCTCTTGATTTACCTTCTTTTTGAAGTTCTCTTATTTCTTCAGCTATTCCTTCAGGTCCGACTATTCCTTCTACTCTTGCAGCCATATCCTTTGCTTGAGGAATCTCTATTTCTTCCTTTGGATCTATTCTTTTTTTTCTAGCTTTTTTAGCTACTTCATATGCTTTGTCGGTTTCTTTCTGTATTTTTTCGTAGTATCTATCCATTTTTTCACTTATTTTTTTTCTTTTACTCCTTCTTCATTTAATCCCTGGTCAAATCTCAGAACATTTATTTTTCCTTTTTTTGTCTCTATTATGGGTAGTCTTCCTGGTGTTGGCTTATGACCTATTCTTCTTTGGAAAGGTGTTTTTTCTTGCCATGTGCCTGAATTTACACAGATTGTCCCTCTGTACTTATCGTAACCGTTTTTATGTACGTGTCCGGAGTGGTATATGTCCGGTGCTTTTTCTATTACGAGATGATCTTCTCTTTCAGGGGTTATGGGTTTTTCTCCGTAAATAGGATGTAGGTGCCTTGATTTAAGGGTTTTTCTAAGAACTCCTTTTACATTTTCGTAACTAGCGGACTTTATTTGAGGTATTATGTCATCGAATGAGGTTCCGTGATATACCAGTAATCTCAATCCATGGATCTTTAGAAGTGCTGGACTACCTATCATTGTTACATTGGGAAGTTCTTCAATGTTTTCTATTAGTTCAGGAGGTATTTTTGGCTGTGGGTCCGCTTTATTAACTGCGTCGTGGTTTCCTGGTCCTATTATAATTTCTATATGATCTGGTATTTCTTCCATGTATTCTTTAAATTGTTTGTATTGCAGGTATATGTCTGTTAATTCCAGTTCTTTTTCTTGTTCAGGATATATACCTACTCCATCGACTATATCTCCTGCTATTGTCAAGTATTTGATTTTTCCAGCGAGTTCTCTTTGTCTTTTATTTCCTTTCTCTCCCTTTAACCATTTTAAGAAATTTTCAAAGTTTTCTTTTAGAAAATAATTGCTCCCTATATGTATATCTGAAGTTGTAGCTATTGCTATGTCTTCTTCCGTAGTTTTTAGCTCTCTTACTGGTAGATCTGGACAATGTATATTGTTTATAATGAATAGGTTGTTATTTCCCATATGTCCTTCTAGCGCTATCACTTCGTCATTTACTAATTCATCGGTTTTTTCTATTATTGATTTTTTGTTCTTCGGAACTAGTGCTTTCATTAGCCCTGTTGGGTCCTCTACTTTCATGAATACATGGCCATTTTTTGTGCTCTTCATTTCCGTGATTAAACCTATTACCTTTATTTTTTCATTTTTCTTTTTCGCATTTTCTATTTTAACAGCTGAGTTTTCCCCTCTGCTTCTTAGAATTTTATATATTTTGTTGTAGCGACTTTTGAAGTTCTCTACAAAATCCTCTACTTCTCCCTTTGATCTGGATTCCTTCGATATATCTTTATTTATTATCTCTATTTCCTTTTCATGTTCTTTTGAAGGAATTTGTTTTAGTTTTCCTTTAATCTTTGTTTTTGGTTTTTCATCAGTTTCTTCTTTATTTTTTTTAATTTGTTCTTCTATATCTTCCGGCTCTATAATGGCTTTTGAAGATGATTCTTCCTTTTCTTCTATGTTTTTAACTATCTCCAAAGGATTTTCTTCTTCTTTTAGCATATCTATTGTTTTAGGTGAAACTAAATATCCTTTTTCTCTGATTTTTTTTACCGCTTCGCGCACTTTTTCCATTTTTTGTTCCTCTTGTTCTTCTTTATTGGTTTAGAGGTTTTTGCGGAAGTTTTGGGGTTAGAAAGGAATTTTACTTGTTTTTTATTTCTTCTCAATTGTTTCGTTTCCGCATTTTAATTTTTGTTTTGGTGGAATAAAATAATGTTCTATGTTCCATTTTTCCACTTTTTCATCAAGAGATATAAATAATCATTATCTACTTTAATTGAATGATCTAGATTAAATTTTTATGTGGGTAAAAAATAAAGAGAAGAAGGTGAGAGAATGGTTCTAGAGGAAGAGGGATCTAAACTCATTGAGATGGTTAGAAAAAATATTGAAAAGTATTTGAGGAAAAATGAAGTTCTAGATAAATATGAAATCGATGAAGAAATCCAGAAATACACTAAAAAAAAGAGAGGTGCTTTCGTAACTCTTAAAACAAGCCAAGGTAAGTTAAGAGGATGTATAGGAAGACCTTATCCTGATAAAAACTTAATCGATGTTCTCATAGATTGTTCGGTTTCTGCAACGAAGGATCCTAGATTTTCACCGGTTTCAGAAAGTGAATTAGGCGACATAAGGATAGAGGTAACTGTTTTAACTGAGCCTGAAGAGATAGATATCAATAGTATTGAAGAAGCTGAGGAAAAAATAGAAATAGGTAAACATGGTCTAATGATAATTGGTAGAGGTTATCAGGGTCTTCTTTTGCCACAGGTTCCGAAGGAACACGGTTGGGATATTATTGATTTTCTAAATCATTCATGTATGAAGGCTGGTCTTCCAGGTGATTCATGGAAAGATTCAAATGTAAAAATAATGAGGTTTGAAGGCCAAGTTTTTGAAGAATAGCGCTTATGATATTTCCTTTAGGCTTTTCGATGATTAAGATTTTTTATTCCTCTAGTTTTTCGAGAGGTTTTAAGAATTCTGGATTCTTTTCAAAATGCTCTCTTATAGGTTCTAGCATCTCTATAATAGCTTCTCTTGTTGATTTCTTTAAATCTGCAGGATGAAGTTTTCCTTCTTTAAAATCATTCTCGATATCTTCTAGTTTTTTGTAAACTATATCTCCACCGTATTTTTCAGGTCTATTCACTTTCAGTTCTTTTTGCATTGGCATTACTGCTATTTTAATAATCTCTATTATGGGATTCCCTTTAGTTTCTCCCTGTGGGCAGTAGGCTTTTTTTATTCTTTCTCTAATTGTTTCAGGTTCGGCGTGTAACGGAAATGTTGTTTTTGGTTTACTGGAACTCATTTTAGTTTCTGGTCCTTGAAGTGAGATCAACATTGGGTTGTGTATTGAGGTAGGTGATTTGTATCCTATATCTGGTAAGTGGTCTCTTGCAAGCATATGGACTTTTCTTTGATCTATTCCTCCATGAGCTAAATCTGCTTCTAAGTGAGGTATGTCTAAAGCTTGCATCAATGGGTATATTAATTGTGATATTTCTTTGGTGTCTCCTCCTCTGGATACTTGTCTCATGCTTCTTTCTCCTCTATTTATAGTTACTTTAGTAGCTAGTTCAAGTAATTCTTTTACGTATTTGTCCTTTGTCTGGTAGCTGGAGCCAAGTATGTAATCAACTTCGGTTAATCCAAATGCTTTGAATGTTTCCTCCCAGTATCTAGCCATTTCTTCTATCCATTCTTTATCTCCTTTAAGGTTCAGGTGTGTGTGTATATCTGCCAAAAGCATTTTTATATTTAATCCTGCTTTTTGATAGTCTCTGAGCTTTACTAAAGTAGTCATTGTTCCTAGATGAACTGGTCCACTTACTTCGTATCCACAGTATACTGTTGG
The DNA here is from genome assembly GCA_003551125.1 of Candidatus Iainarchaeum sp. Taxonomy (GTDB): domain Archaea; phylum B1Sed10-29; class B1Sed10-29; order B1Sed10-29; family B1Sed10-29; genus B1Sed10-29. The sequence continues at coordinate 19,868 of PULY01000047.1, read as the reverse complement.
GTTTTCCTTTTTACTGAGAATTTCTTCAAGTTCTTCTTCAGTCACTATCTCTTCGGTTCCTCTTTTTATGAGTTCTTTTTTTTCTTCTATCTTCATTTTAATCCTCTTAATCATTATTCAAAAAAAATCCCGTGGGCAGGATTTGAACCTGCGGTCTGTCACTTTCCGACGGCCGCGCCAAAGGAAATCCTTTGGTTAACGTACTACAGGCGACCGCATTACCCCTATGCTACCACGGGCTATTTCTTTATTAGTTATTTTATCTCTTCGTTTATCTTCTCTAGTTTTGAAGTTATGTTCATTATATCCGTTCTCGTGTGAAAGGGGATGTTTATATCTTCTGAAGCTTCGCTCATAAAGTAAATAGCTCTCGTTAAATTCAGATTTTGAGATTCTTTTTTGTTTATCATTTCCTTCGATTCCTTCAATCTCTCTCTTATATTTCTCGGTACGTCCCTGTCGTTTGAAACTTCCTCTATTTCCTGCGTGACTTCTTCTATTTTTTCCTTTATCTCTTCTTTCATTTAACCACCTTTTTGAAATTGTTTTCCAGTAATGGTGATCCTTACAATTCCATTCATTCATTTTAGTCATCGATTTTATCTTTTCAAATTGATAATTTCTTTTAACTATTGATATCTTTTACTCGGATAACTATTTAATATTTGTGTGGCAATAAAGTAGGTATGGCAATTAAAGAATTCTTATTAAGAGGGTTTACAGCAAGATCTTTTGAAGAAGTACTCAGCTTTCCAACAGTTTTTTCTCTTTTAGTGATTGCTTTGATAGGAATAATTGCTGTAAAGACACTTCCAAAGATACCTTATGCTCTCAGTGGTTTCTTCAAAAAGTTTTTACCTTTCAAGTTTTCTAAGGAAACTCAAAAGCAGTATTCGAAGATAATAACTTTGACTATTTACCTAGCGCTTATTTATTCTTCTCTTTATGTATTAGGTTTCGAATTGATTCATCTTAATCCTATTTTTAGAATTATATTAGTCATATATGGTGTTAAAGTAGTTATCGCTGTTTTGAAGCCATTTGTTCTAAAAATGGATAGTAGAATGGAAGAAGTTCATATTTCTGAAGGTTCTGTTTTGATGAGATTACTTGTAGTAATAGTTTGTTTAATAGGTTTTCTAGTAATTTTATCTATAATAGGATTAAAAAATGTTTTAGTAGCGTCTTTAGCAGGAGCAGGAGTGATAGGTATAGTTATCGGTTTCGGAGCACAAGAAACTGTTTCTAATACCATTTCAGGCATATTTATAGCTTTAGATAGGCCATTTCAAATTGGAGATATTATTAAAATCAATGGGACTATGGGAAGAGTAAAGGAAATGGGATTGAGAATAACAGTTGTAGAGACTTTTGATAACGAAGTGATAACTGTTCCAAATAAAAAATTTACTAGTAACCCAGTAATTAACTATACTGCTAATGAGTCTAGAAGAGTAAAGGTAGAAGTTGGGATAAGCTACGATTCAGATATAGAGAAAGCAATGGAAGCAATTAAAAATGCTCTTAACTCAATCGAAGGTAAAGTTAGTGATAAAGAACCAGAAGTATTAATAAAGAACTTTGGAGGCTCTTCAATAGATATGGAAGGAAGAGTATGGGTTAATCAATTTGAAAATAGCTGGATAAAATCACATTCACAAATAAGAGAAGCTATTATAGAAGAATTTAGAAATAAAAAAGTCAGCATACCTTTCCCAACTAGAGTAATAATTAAAAAGGATTAAATAAACACGAGAAATAGGAAATTAATAAATAAAATAAAATAGAAAATTAATACAGAGGATAATCATGAAATTTCTGAACAAGAAAAAACTCTACGTACTAATAGGTTCGCTAATGGTAATTTTTGCCATTACATCAGCACAGGCATCAACTGGAGAAAATTCAATCTGTGACCAGTACATAGAAAGAGCTGAAATAGAAGCAGAATTTCCCTATCCAGATTACTTTAAATCAGGAGAAAATTACTTGAGTGCGGCAAGATGTTACGATAGGATTGGAGAGGATCAAAAATCTTACGAGGCTTACTTGGAAGCGGCTGAGAAATTTGAATTAGCTCCCCAACATTTAACTGGAGATCATTTTATAGCAGCGAAGAGTTATGAAAAATCAGCACTGTCTTACGAAATGATAGGAGAAACATCGAAAGCAGTTGAAGTATATGAAAAATCAATACAAAGATATAATTCAGGAGGACATAGTGAAGAAGCTGATAGAATACAAAATAGGATAGATTCTCTTCAGGAAGATACTTCAAAAATGGAAAAAATACAAACTAATTTCGGGTCAATAATAGGTTTAGTATCTTTAATAGTTTTATTTGCTTCTCTATCTCTATTATTTGTTATTGCTCTCGCTAATTTCCTTCCAATAAAAACGGGAGATTCTGATAATGATATAGGTACATTTTCAGATGAATTTGAAGAAGAAAAAAAAGAACCAAAAGTTGAGAAGCCAAGAAAAACTAAGAAATCTAAATCTCCAAGACAAAGGGCAATAGAGAAGCTTAGAGAAAAATACAAACCTTAATTTTAAAGATACTGAAATCAAATAGAATGAATACAAGTCTTAAACAAGATTTAAAGAAGAGGAGAATACATATGGCTAATTTTGAAATAAAATCAAAGGATCTAGCAGGAAGAATAGGTAAACTTCAAACCAAACATGGTGAAATAGAAACACCTACAGTTATGCCTGTTATGAATCCTAATAAAATGACTTTGAATCCTAAAAAGATAAAGAAGATAGGAGCACAAGCATTAATAACGAATGCATATATTTTGAAGAAAAATCACTTACACGAAGTAATAACTCAAGGGATACACAATTTTCTAGATTTTTCAGGACCAATAATGACTGATTCAGGAGCATATCAATTAATGAGATATGGTGAAATAGGAATAAGCAATAAAGAAGTTCTTGAATTTCAGGAAAAAATAAATACAGACATAGGAGTTATTCTTGATATTCCTACAGATACTGAAAATAAAGAAAAACTCAATAAGGCGGTTAAAAAAACAATAGAAAGATCTAAAGAAAGTGAAGAGTACATAAAAGACAAAAAAACATTATATGTGGGACCTCTTCAAGGATGGAAATATCCGGATATATTCAGAGAATCAGTAAGAGAGCAATCAAAACTTGATTTTGATATACATGCTTTAGGTTCAATAGTACCTACAATGGAGAGATATCAATACCATAAACTGATGGAGCCTTTAAGAATTATAAAAGAAGAAATTCCTGAAAATAGACCAATTCACTTATTTGGTGCGGGACACCCCATGTTATTTCCTTTCCTGGTAGCCATGGGAGCAGATTTATTTGATTCAGCAGCATACTCATTATATGCGCAAGATGGCAGATATTTAACTCCTACAGGAACAAAGAAAATAGATAAAATGGATTATTTGCCATGTAGTTGTCCAATATGTACAGATAATACGGTTGAAGATCTTAAAAAACCAGAAAATCAGGTTAAATTAGCTGAACACAATCTTCACATTACATTTGAAGAAATTAGACAAATAAAGCAGTCTATAAGAGAAGGAACTCTTTACGAAATTTTAGAAACTAAATCAAGGGCACATCCAGCATTGAAAAAACTCATGGATGAGCTAACAAATGATATGAGGACCATTCAAAAAAGAGATCCGATAACGAAAAAACATTTATTCATGGTCTCAAAATATAGTAAAAAGCGACCTGATTATCAAAGGGCATTGAAAAAAGCAAAAGAAATTGAAGGAAAAAGAATAAACATAAATGAATTTGGAGAAGTTCCAGTAAATCTATTGGAATGCTATCCTTATTCACATATAGGAGAAGAAACTTTAGAGGAAATCAAAGGCTTGAAAATAAATGATCTGGAAAAACTAAAGTCAATTAGCGAATACTGGTTAGATTTGGACATAATACCGGAAGATGTAGAAATTATCAAATCACCTAAAACAGGCAGGATAAGAAATATAAATAGAAAAGGAAACCTATATTTAGTTATAAGATCTTCAGATCACATGATGCTTCTTCACGAAGCAGCAAGAGAATTACATAAAAGAACAGAATACCCAAAACACAGGATTATTATTAATAAAGAAGCTGAAGAATTTGTTGAAAGAGGAGAAACCATATTCAATAAATTCGTGGAAGAAACGGATCCTGAACTTAAACCAGGTGAACTTGTACTAATAACAAATAAAGATGATAGATTACTCGCATCAGGAGAATCCTATCTATCTGCAAAGGAAATAATGGAGTTTAAAAAAGGAGAAGCTGCAAAAAACAGGTGGAATATTAAAAAATAATCCAAAGGAACTTAACGAAAAAAACCAATAATTAATTAAAGAGTCCGATACTAAACAAAAAAGTACAACAATACGAAAAGAAAAAAAACAAATAATTCCAAGAGAGACTTATTATGAACATATATGAAAATGACAGGTACAAGAAGTTATTCATAATTCCAGTAATAATGTTGATAATTCTTCTTTTCTTCGCAACCAGAATAACTTATGGAATGGATTTCAGAGGAGGAACGAGAATAACTACTCCTTTAGAACAAGATTTAGATGTGGCTGAACTTGAATTTGAAATTAATGAAAGATTTAATTTATTAGATTTAGATATTAGAAAAACTGAAGGTATAGAAAGATCTCTAATGGTAAGTTACGTTGGAGATGAAGATATACTTCAGATAGAACAAGCATTTGAAGAGGGAAGTTATAGAGAAACAATAGAAATGTCAAAAGAAATAATAGATCCTATAGAAGACATTGATTTCGAAAGTGAAGAAGAAGAAGCCCGTGAATACTTATCAGTTGCTAGGGAAACAAGTAGGAGAGAACTAATCTCTTATTTATCAGAAAGAACAGGTACAGAGGAAGGAGATTTTTCAGTAGATACTATTGGGGTAGCTATGGGAGCACAATTCCTCGATCAAGCTAGAAATGCTATATTGGTTGCAATATTATTCATAGCGATATTAGTATTTTATTTCTTTAGAGAATTATTGGTTTCTCTCGCAGTTTTCCAATCTCCAGTTTACGATATTGTATTTGGTTTAGGCATAATGGGATTACTTCAAATACCTTTGACTCTAGCAACCATAGCAGCACTTCTAATGATTTTAGGTTATTCAATAGACTCAGACATAATGCTGACTATGAAAGTATTAAACAGAAAGGATGGAACTCCAGAAGAAAGAGCTTTAGGAGCTCTAAAAACAGGTTTGACAATGGAGATAACAACAATATCTGCTTTAACGGCATTATTAATAGTTTCAAACTTAGTACAAATAGAAATTCTTGCAAGCATATCAATAATTTTAATATTAGGTATAATAGGAGACTCACTTACTACATGGTTCATTAATGCACCCATAATGATAAGAACAGCTAAGAAAAGAGAAAAATGAAAATAAAAACGATTAAAAATGGATAAAAAAACATTGAAGAAGATATTGAGAACAAAAAGAGTATATGTGTTCATAATAGGAGTAATAATGATAGGTGTAGCTCCCATCTTAGTCCGTGGTATCGATTTAGGAATGGACTTTAGGGGAGGAACAATGATAGACATAGCTTTAGATGAAGAAGTTGATCAACTCACTATGAGCACAATTACCCAAGTTATAGAGGAAAGAGTTGATTCTTATGGTTTAAGAGATGTTTCTGTAACTCCCTATGGAGATGAATATATTAGAGTAGAGGTAGCTGAAACAGATCCTGAGGCTTTAGAGAGGCTCAAATCTATAATAGGGCAACAAGGAAGCTTTGAAACTCTATATGATGGAGAAGTGATTTTACATGGTAGAGATGTTGATGACGTTATAACTGATGCTCAAAGAGGTTACGGTGCTAGAGGAAGCCCTGAAGCAGGTTACCAATGGAGTGTCCCATTTAGAGTATCTATGGATGCTGCTAGGAATTTTGCAGATGCTGTTGAAGGAGAATGTACTACTCTTCCTGGAGCAGATAGATGCCAAGAAGTCCTATACATGTTTATAGATAGGCCAGGAGATGTATTAGTAATAATTAATGGAGATATTTATGAAGAAGAGGGAAGAATTCCTCAATCTCTTGAAGAAACCGAGCAAACAGCTCCGGGCATGACAGAGGAAATAGATATAGAGGAAATTGTTAGAAACTCAGGAGCAGAATTATTAGTGACTGATGTGATAGATGACGAAGTTCTTGAGAAAACGGAAGATAGAAAAGTACTAATACCTGAAAATGTTTTCAATCCAGAAGAAATACACAATGCTGAAGAAATTGAGGAAATCGCGATTCCTCTTGAAGGTTTTTGGATAGTAAATGCACTAAGAATAGAATCTATAATTCACTTGACCGAAGGAATAACCAGAGGAGAACCGGTAACAACCCCAAGTATAACTGGAGGAGCTGAAACAGAAGAAGAAGCTTTTGAAGAAATAGAAAGAGTCACAATATTACTAAGATCCGGAAGGTTACCAGTAGGGGTAAATATAGAGAGAGAAGATAGAATTTCTCCTTTATTAGGAGAAAGATTCTTAAATTATTCAATACTCGCAGGTATAGCAGCATTATTAGCGGTATCAATGGTAGTTTCATTAAGGTATAAGAAAAAAGAAATCATTGGTCCAATTTTACTAACAAGTTTTTCAGAAGTTCTAATGACTTTAGGAGCAGCAGCATTAATTGGATGGCAACTTGACTTACCTGCAATAGCAGGAATAATAGCAGTAGTAGGTTCAGGAGTTGATCATCAGATAATTATGACAGAGGACGCGATATCAAAGGAAACTGATAAAGAAGAAAGTTTAGCAAGAAGAATTAAAAAAGCATTTTCAATTATATTTAGATCAGCAATGACGACAATATTCGCTATGTTCCCTCTGTTATTCATGGGGTTAGGAGCCCTACAAGGATTTGCAATAGTAACAATATTAGGAAGTCTAATAGGAGTAATAGTATCAAGACCAGCTTATGGTGCTATAATAAACGAACTATTATGATGGTCACTTCCTAAGTCTCAAAGATAATGAAAAGCTTTAGATCAATTTATTTAGGAGACTTGTAAAAATCGGGAAAGCAATATAAAAAACAGGTACCTAATTCAAAACAAGTAAAAATTTTAAAAGTGATTGAATTGCCAAAAAATAAGGAAAAAGATGAAGGATTAGAATTGAATGATGGTGTAAAAAGAATAAAAACAGGAGTTCCAGGACTGGATGATTTACTTGAAGGAGGGTTTCCTCATCCATCGACCATATTAGTTACAGGTAATTCCGGGACAGGTAAAACGATATTTGGACTTCAATACTTGTATAACGGAGTCAAAAAATACGATCAACCAGGCATATATTTAACTATACAAGCACAGGGTACGGATGTAACATGGTATGCATCCAGATTCAATTTAGATATTCATTCACTTCAAGAAGAAAGAAAAATGATTATAAGTAGATACGAAGTGTCTGAGTATGAAAAATTCAACTCAAAAACAGTTGCTCGTGAAATAGAAAAAAAGTTATCTAGAATAATAAGTTCAATAGGTGCAAAAAGAATTGTTATTGATAGTATAAGCCCATTCGGTTACTTCTCATCATCAAAAGCAAATTACGGTAAATTAGTACATAGATTATCTAAATCATTAAAAGAAGAAGATTGTAGCGCCTTGTTCATATCAGAAAAACCTTATAATTCAGAATTAACTCCTTTCGAAGTAGAACCATATTTGCTTGACGGAGTAATAAGTCTGAGTAGAAAAGAAAAAAGAGGAAATAGAAAGAGAACTCTTCACATACATAAAATGACGGCAACAAGATCACCATTGGAAGACATTACATTCAATCTCTCAGAAGATGGATTCAAACTTCTACCTTCCTATTATGGTTAGCAAATAGTATAAAGCAGGGAAAATAGAATTAATAAATAGAAGATTAATAAATACTACCTCTTACAGTCCTGTAGTCTAGCGGTCAAGGATGTAGGGCTTTGGACCCTAAGACGGCGGTTCGAATCCGCCCAGGACTATTTTACTTCTATAAAATCTTACTTTACCATGGGTCTTTCTTCAAACCAATATAATAAGCAATTAAATTAGTAGTTAAATGAATGGAAGGTGTAAATATAATTATAGCTAAGAAAGCCCATAATGAAGGAATTTTTAAGATAGAACCGAGTATTAATGCTCCGAAAACAAAGTCAAGTTGATCTAAAAGGGGTACTGGTCCTCCTCTATTTACTCCTATTCTTCTTTTAAAAAAACTAGCAATTATGTCTCCTGAGATAGCTCCTATTGAAACTAATAATCCTAGACCTAAAAATATTGTGTTTCTAGTTGCTAGAGTTATAACTAAACCTGTTAAGAAACCACAAGTTATTCCGAAAACGGTTCCTTTAATTGTTTTTCCATCTCCAAGTATTCTTTTACCTTTATACTTCTTATTATTGTCTAAAGGTTTTCCTCCACCGAATATTACGGCTGAACAGTTAGCGATGTATGCTGGTAATATGTAAAGAAAGGCCTCTATCAGTATTTCTATTCCTGTCATTTCATTCACTTACTATGTGGTGATTTACTAATTAGATTATATTACCGCTACATAAATAAACATTGCGGATATTGCACCAATGGTAGTTGCCAAGAAATTAGTGGTGGAATTACCCATTGTTTCTTTATCTTCCAGTACTGCACCTACAAATGAATCTGCTAAGTTACCTATTATTCCTGAAAATAACGCAATAGGTATTATGATCCAACTAAATTCAATTATTGATACTAAACCTATTAATAAAGCTCCTATTGCTCCTAAAATTGTTCCAAATAATGTTATCCCTCCATCAGTTCCAGGTTCAACTTTTTTAAGACTGGTTATTAATCTAGGTTTTGATTTAGATAGTACTCCTATTTCTGAAGAAACTGTGTCTGCTGTAGCGGTAGCTGTGGTTCCAACAAATCCTATAAAACCTACAGGTCCACCCAGTAAGACAAAAATAAGCCCTATTCCTGCATTTCCCATTACATTCCAAGGTCCTCTTGTTTTCTGCATTAATTCAGATTTTTCCTTTTCCCTGGACTTCACTTTTGTTACTACTGTTCCTATCAAGTAAAATAAGAATAATATTAAGAACCAATTAAAGTTTTGTCTAATTATTAAAATATAAGATAAGAATATGGCTGAAAATGCGCCTTTCATGGTTAATGAACGGTTTTCAAGTCCAAAGAGAGCTATAAATAGGGGAAGGGCAAATTTGATGGGGTTCAGAACCATTATTTTCCTCTTTCTATTTCACATTTGGTTATTTCTATTCTATTGATTGGAGCTATTTTTTTAGCTTTTCTAAAAAGATCCGTTGCGGTTTTTCCAAATATCATCTTCTGGATAAGGGATTCAAAATCATTTTCCTTTCCTTGTTTTTGCAGTTCTTCGTTTATCGCTTTTCTTATTTTCTTTTCTTTTGATGAATGTAGTTTTCCAACTGTGAATGCGTATGTTGTTGTATGTAATTTGTTTCCATTTATCTCTATGTCTTGTATTGTATTTATGACGCTTCTTCCTTTTCTTATATTTTTTCTTATGTATCCTCTCGTTAAGTTGAAACTCTCTATCTCTGTTTTTCCTTTTCCACCTTCGACCTCTTTTACTTTGAATTTCACTCTTATATTATTGTGACTTCTCTTTCCGGTTAAATCTCTTAGTGATGTTTCCACTGTTCTTCCTATTAGTTCTTCTTTATCAGTTGCAGGTGTGTCTCCTATCTCTTTTCTTTCAAATGTTTCTGGTGCTTCTATTGTGTACCAGTTTTTATCTTTCCATTTGTTCACTTTTTTCTTTGTCTTTTTCTTGGCCATTTTATCACTAATCCTCTACTAGTAATTTAGCTTTCTCGGGTTTATAGTACCAGTCTTCTTCAATTTTTCCTTTTTTCTTGTAATATCTAACTAGTTTACGTATCTTTGACTCCGTTAATCTTAAGCTTCTTTTATTCTTATTGTCTTTTTTTCCTTTCTTCAAGTGTTTTCTAATCCTAACTGCTTTTCTCATTAGGTTCATCAGATCTTCAGGGTACTCCAATCCTTTTTCTTGTTTTTCAAGTATTTTAGTTATTTTTTCACCGGTTACTGCTTTCACGTCAGGTACTCCATATTCATCTCTTAAAGTTCTTCCTATGTGGCTTGGAGATTTTCCTTCATCTCTCATTTCCTTTATTTTTTCTCTTATTTCGTCTTCAGATAGTTCAACCCAAGTTGGTGATTCTTTGGATGCTGGATGGGTTGATCCTGATTTTCCTTTATCTTTTGTGTGCATTCTTGTCATGTTATCATTATTTCATTTACTATTTTTGTAAGATGTTTAGATAGAATTTTATCCGTGTTTCTTTGTTTATTGGTTTTCAGAGTGTATTTCTTTGTGTTTGTTGGTGTTGTTTTGTTCTACTTTATGCGTTAAATTATTGTGGTTATCTTTCTTTATAAATTTGGCTTATTCTTTATTGGTTTTCTTTTTTTATTACTATTTGTTTTTATTTAACCGTGTATCTCGCTCTTTTTTCTATTTTTTTAAGCCTATTTAAAACTTTTTTATTTCCGTATTCTTCTTTTAGATTGCTCCATATTTCTTTGAATTGTTTCCAGTGTGTGCTTTTAAGCATTTTCTTAAACACTAATAGATCCATTGCTTTGTCTTCTGTTTTACTGGTTTTTTCTGATAATCCAAAGTCTATGAAGTATAATTCATTATCTTTTCTTATTATATTCGAGGTTGTTAAGTCGTTGTGGACTATGTCTAGACTATGTAGTTTTTTCAAGAGTCCACCTATTTCTTTACCTGTTTTTTCTTCGTCTTCTTTTTCTTTCTCTATTCTTTTTTTGAGTGTTTCTCCTTCTATCTCTTCCATAGTTATTTTTGATTTTTCAGGATCTATTCCAAATATGTAAGGAGTTTTAACTGCTTTTCTTGCTTTTTTAATCATTCGGGCTTCGCTTATTGTTCTTTTTTCCCTTATCTTCTTATCTAGTTCTTCTATTCTATATTTTTTTGGCTTTCGCTCTTTTTCTATTGTCTTTTGACCTAGATAAGTATTTCTGTAAAGTGTTGCTTCCGCTCCTTTGTATATCGTTTCCATCTTAATCTTCTCTTAGAGTAGTCTTCTTCTCATAGATAGAATTTCTATCTCCGGATTGATTAAATCTTCACAGTTTCTAGGAGCTTCTAACTCCATTTCGAATTCAGTTATTTCTTCTGGATCCGTTATTGTTCTCGTGAATTTAAATGTTTCCGGATGTAGTCCTCTTGGTTTTTCTTCTATTCTTGCCTGTACTTCCATTTCTCTTAGTCCTGGTTCATAATCTATTTGAATTTCTCCTGTAAATGTTACTAAACAGGTCTTTTCATTTATTTCGGTTTTTTCCAGTGGTTCAAGAGTATAATTTACTTCTGGTTCCGTCCCTACTGATTGAAATATATCTGATATGAACGGATATAAAGCGATTATTGCTATTAAGGTTATCATCAGTATTATAGGTATTTTGTATCCTTTCGTATTGATTTCCATTTTATATACCTTATTATATGTATTGTATGTTATTATTGTTTTTTTATTTTTAGTTCGTATTGGTTTGTTCTCCATTTTGGATTTATATCTATTTTTTTTCCTGCTTTTTCTTTGAATTTTATTCCTGTATATGCTATCATTGCACCGTTATCTCCACAGTGTTCATTTTTTGGAACATGAAAACTTGCGTCGTGTTCTTCAGCCATTTTTTCATTCATTTCTCTTAATCTGGTGTTTAGTGCTACTCCTCCAGTTAGTAGTAATTCCTTTTTCTTGGTGTGTGCCATCGCTCTTTCAGTTACTTCCACTAGCATTGAGAGAATTGTCTCTTGAAATGAATATGCTAAATCTTCTTTACTCATTTCTTCCTTGTTTTTACTGGCTTCGGTAACGAGACCAGAGAAAGATAGATCCATACCCTTCACTGTGTAAGGTAGTTTCTCATATTTTTTACCTTTTTCAGCGAGTTTCATTATCTTTGGACCTCCGGGCATTTTCAGGTTTAGGGATCTGGCAAATTTGTCAAATGCGTTTCCTATTCCTATGTCCAGTGTTTCTCCGTACACTCTGTATTTTCCCTCTGACCTGGATAAGATCTGTGTATTTCCTCCAGATACATATTGTACTAATGGGTCCTTTGCCCCTGTATCTTTTTTCCCTATTTCTATATGTCCTATGCAGTGATTTACTGGAACTATCTTTACATTTAGTTCTTTAGATAGTTTTTTAGCAAATTCAACCCCTTCAAGTAAACAAGGTGGTAGTCCTGGTCCGTTTGCAACTGCTATTAAATCTATTTCTTCTTTTTCCATGTTTGCTTTTTTCAGTGCTCTTTCCATTACTTTTTCTTTTGTCTTTCTATGGTGTTCTGCTGCTTCTCTTGGAATTATTCCTTTTCCTTCTTCTTTAGGTTTGTAGACGCTTTTTTCATTTGCAATAACTCTTTCAGGTGTTGATATTCCTATTCCCAGTGTGTGGGCTGTTGATTCTATTCCGAGGCATTTCATTTTTCTCACTTCTATATTATGTATATTGGAAGTATTACTATTAAGTTGTAGAATGTGTGGCTAATTATAGGGCTGTATACTCCTCCCGTTCTTTCGTATTGGTACCCCAGTATTAATCCAAGGAAGAATGTTCCTACTATTTGAGTTACTGTTCCATAAGTGATGTGAAAGATTGCGAATATTGTTGATGCTATCCATATATTTGTTCTTTCTTGTATGAGTCCTCTGAAGAATACTTCTTCTATAAATGAACCTATTAAGAGTATTATTAATACGTTGTGTATTGGTATTTGTCTCAGTATTTCAGTTGTTCTTTGAACATCTTGTCCCATTCCTATTTGATGGAATATAAGTCCAATCACCATTGATGTTACAAGTAGAAACCCTAAGAAGGCTAATGCTATTAAAGATTCTCTAGCTAATTTTATATCGTCTTTGAATCCTAGTCTTTTTAGTAGGGGTCCTCTTTTAATGTATATTGTTATAAATAGTAATACTAGGTATATTGCTATTGAAACTTCCATTTTTTACTCTTTTTTTGTTTTTTTACTTTTCCATTTTGTGTATCCGCATTTTCCACAGTGTAATCTATCTTTGTGTTCAGCTAATAGGGTTCCTTCTCCGCATTTTGGACATGCTTTGTTTTCCCTTTCTATTTTTCCACTTTTTACTTTATATTTTTCTCTTTTCATTCTTTTTCCTCCTTTTTCTGTGTTCTTTCTTCTTTGTATTTTTTACTGTATTTTTCTTTTTCTTCATTTGATTCGTATACTTTTATTCTGCATTTTGCTTCTTTTTTTCCGTATTCCTGATCTATTTTTTCTATGATTATGTTTTCTTTTTCGTATCCAAGTTCCGCTGATATCTTTTCAAGAACTTCTTCTCTTGATGGTGTTTCTTCGTAGTCCTTGATCTTTAGAGTTACTTCTTTTCTATGTAGTAATGGGTTTTCTTTTTTGTTTTCTTCAATTATCTTCATTTTTGATCACCTTATTTCTTTATTCTTAATGCGTATTTTCCAGGAGTATCTACTTTTAGCTCCTTCGCTAATTCCGACTTCTCAGGGTCTTTTATTATTGTGTATCCTTTCCAACTTTGTGTTAGCTTTGATTCTTTGCATATTGGACATTGGTTGCCTTTAACTATCCTGTGACAGTTTTTACATGCTTTATCTTTCATTTTTTATCTCCTTGTTTTTTCTTTTTATTTTCTTCTTTTATCCATTCTTCCTTTCCGAGTCCAGGTTGTTTCATCGTTAGGTTTACTTTTGATTCGTTCACATTGTTTTTTAATGATACTGCTATTATTCTTGCTCTTACTTCGTCATTTTCCTTTAAACTTCTGTTTGTTTCTCTTCCAGCTAGTGATTCTGTTTTTTGGTTGTATGTCATGTAGTCATCTGTTATTTGTGATACGTGTGCTAATGCATCTATTGGTCCGAATCTTACGAATGCTCCGAAGTCAACTATTTCGTTTACTTCTCCTCTTACTACTTCGTGTAGTTTTGGATTGAAGGTAAGTGCTTCAAAGGTTACATTGTAGTGTGCTGATCCGTCTCCTTGAATTATTTTTCCATCTTTTATCTCTTTACATTCCGTTACACTGATTATTACTCCATGCTCCGAATCTATTCTTGATTCGTATTTGTCCTGCAGCGCTTTTTTAGCTGATTCTTCTAACGGTCTGTCAAAGTATTTTGGTGGTATTCTAACTGAATCTTTGGCTGTGATCATCTGATACATTTTTATCCCTCTTTTTATTTTTCTTCTTCATCGTATTTGTCCATTGCTCTTTTGATTTGTTCATACGCTTTTTCTGCTCCTAACCAGTTTTTTACTTTTGCCCATTTTGATTCTTCTAGTTCTTTGTAGTCACTGAAGAAATGAGCTATTTCCTGTCTTTTGTGTTTGTTCACGGATTCTATGTCTCTGTAATCTGCTTTTCTAGGGTCTTTTATTGGTGCCGCTAGTACTTTGTCATCTATTCCTTTTTCATCTTCCATTCTTAGTACTCCTATTGGTCTTGCTTCTACTACACATCCTGGAAATGTCGGTTCTTCTGTTAGTAGTAATGTGTCCAATGCATCTCCGTCTTCTGATATGGTTTGAGGTATGAATCCATAATCTCCTGGATAGTGGAATGGTGAAAATATTACTCTGTCGAGTTTAAAGTATCCTTTTCTTTCTTGATACTCTATTTTATTCCTACTTCTTCTTGGTATTTCTACTACTACGTTCACTTGCTTTGGCGGGTTTTTTCCCCTTGAAACGTTTTTCCATAGGTTTTTTTCATCGGTTATATTGATCACCTTTAATTATTTTTTTGTCTCTATTTTTTTCCCGCTTCTTAGGTATATTATAGGTATTTTTTTGTTTATGCATCTTTTCTTAAGTTCTTTGTCGTTTGTCGCTACTTCCGCATTTTCTTTTTCCGCGTATTCTATTATTATATCATCGGTGTGTTTTTTATTGGTTTCCACTTCGTGAGTTTGAAGTTTTTTCTGTTTTATTATTTGTAATGCTATTTTACTTTCTCTTGTTTTCATTTTTTGAAGTTCTTTTTCAACTGATTTTAGTATTATGAATTTTGATTTTGGTTTTTTCTCTTTTATTTTTTTGAATATATCTATTTTTTTTGTTTCCGGTATTAGTAAGAAATTTGTGTCCAGTACTATTTTTATTTGATCATTTTTCATTTTTCCACTATCTCTCCGTAGCCTATCAATCTCCATCTTGCTTTTATTTTTCTTGAGATTGCTATTCTCTTATCTTTTTCTACTGGTATTTCTTTTCGTAGTTCTATTTTTACAGTGTCTTTGAATATTTTTTTCACTTTTCCGAGCACTGTGTCTGTTCCAGCTGTTATAACTAAGTCTTCATTGGTTTTTAGAGGCTCTATCTTCTCTATTCCTACATTTTCTTTTAGTAATGTTGTTTTTATCTCTATTTCTTTTTTTACTGAAGGTGCTGATCCTTTTTCCGTTACTATTGATCCTATTAAGTTATCTCCTTTTGTAAGTGATGGGTCTAACTTTGTTTGTATTCCTATTAGTCCTCCTGGCTTTCCTTTTTTTATTTCATCTTTTTCTGTTGATAGTGAAGTTATCTCCGTTTCTAGTTTTCTTGTTTTTCCATCTTCTCTTATTCCAGGAACTATCTCTATTTCATCACCTATTTCAAATTCTCCTTGTGTTATTGATCCTCCTATTACTCCTCCTTTTATGTCTTTTATTGGTGTCCCTGGCTTGTTTATATCAAATGATCTTGCTATGTGTAGTCTTGCTGGTTTATTTGGGTCTCTTTTAGGTGTTGGTATTTCTTTTTCTATTGCTTCTATTAGTTTATCGTAGTTTACTTGGTGGTGTGCTGCTATCGGTATTATAGGTGCGTTTTCTGCCACCGTTCCTTTTATCATTTTCTTTATCTGTTCCTTGTGTTTTTTCGCTTGTTTTTTGTCAACTAGGTCTATTTTTGTTTGCACTATCACTATGTTTTTTGTATTTGTTATGTCCAGTGCTGCTAAATGTTCTTTTGTCTGTGGTTGTGGGCATTCTTCGTTTGCTGCTATTATTAGTATTGCTCCATCCATTATGTTTGCTCCTGATAGTGTAACAGTCATCAGTGTTTCGTGTCCGGGGCAGTCTATGAATGATATTTTTCTGAGAACTTCTGCTTCTTCACATTCTTCTGGATTGGTTGTGTATTTTCCTTTTTCTTCTTTGCATTTGTATAGGGTTGTGTCAGCGTACCCTAGCTTCATTGTTATTCCTCTTTTGAGCTCTTCACTATGGGTGTCGGTCCATTTCCCACTTAGACCTTTAACTATTGATGTTTTTCCATGGTCTACATGTCCTGCTAACCCTATGTTTACTTCTGCTTGTTTTGGTTCATTCATTTTAACTACCTTTTTAGGTTTTTTAATCTTCAATCTGTTTGTTTATCCATTCTTTCATTGTTTTTCTATCTTTGTTTTGTTCTTCCGCTTCTAGGAGTTTTTTGTATTGTTCTTCAGTAAAGTCCTTTGCTTCTTCTTTGATTTCATCGGTGTTTTTCTCTGTTAGTTCTTCGTAGTTTACTTCTTCTGTTTCTTCCTGTTCTTCTTTTTCTTCGTCTTCATCAGTTTCTTCTGTTTCCTCTTCTTCCTTTTCTTCACTTTTTTCCTCTTCTACTTCTTCTTTTGTCTCTTCTTCTACTTCTTCTTCAGGTTCTTCACCGAATAGTGTTGCTAGTTTCTTTCTTCCTTTGCTAACTACTTTCAGGTTTAATTGCTGTGTTTCTTCTGATACTATTTCTCCTCTAACTGTTTTTCTTTTTCTTATTCCTCTTTCCTTTGGTTTGTATCCTGGTCCTTTTTCTAGAAGTATTTTTGTTCTTTCAGTTGTTTTAATTCCTTTTTTCATTGGGAATCCTTGCTTGTCGCTTCCTCCTGTGATTTTTACTTTGTATCCTTTTAGTCCGAGGAGACTTCCTTCTACTTCTTCTCCTATTCTCTTTCCGTGCAATACTCTTGATTTCTTGTCTTCTATTTCTTTTTGGTATGTTTTTCCTTTTTCTGGATTTGATACTACTATTTGCATGTTTACACCTCTTTATTCATCTTTTTATGCTTCTTATTTCTCTTATTAGTTGTTTGTTTTTGAATCCTTTTCTTTCAAGTTCGTAAGTTTCATCCACTGGTACATCAGTGTATAATGTTTCTCCTTCTTCTATTTGTCTTCCTACTGTGACATTTTTTATTGATATTGCTGCTTCTTCTCCCTGTTCCAGTAGTTTCACTGATTTTTGATCCTTTTGTATGCTCTTGATTTCTCCCGTTTCTTTTCCATTTTTATTCATTAATCGGTATCCGGGTTTTAATTTCCCCTGTAGTAATTTTACTCCCACTATTGCTGGTTTGCTTTTTCTGAATGTGTGTTCTGGAAGTATTTTGAGTTTTGCAGGGTATGTGTATTTTTCAAGTTTTTCCTCTTTTTCTCTTTGTTCTTCCTCTTTTTTCCATTCTTCGTATTCTTCTTCCAATTTATATATTATATCTGATTTGAATATTGGAACTTTGAATTCATCCGCTTTTTTTTCAGCTTCCTCTAGAATTTTTGTGTTGAATGCGAATATTCCTCCGAGGTATCTGTTTTTCTCTTTTATTGTTTTTGCCTCGGTTACGTCTCTTCTTCTTACTTTACCTATTTCTGCTCTTCTTATTGGGATTTCTTTATCTTTGAATAAGTCTACTATTCCTTCAAGTGATCCTATTGTGTCTGCTTTTACTATTACTCCTTCTGATTGGTTTTCTATTGTTGCTTCTTTTATTTCTTTTGCTACTTCTTTTTTCTTTTCTTCAGTATCTTCATTTGCCACTATTACTGGTGATCCTGCTATTGCTTCTTCTAACCCAGGGGCTGCTATTTTAATTCCTTCTGCTGCTGTTACTTCTTTTACTCTTTTGAAGTCTTTTCCTTTTGCTTCTCTCATTTCTTTGAGTTCTTTTGGTTTCAATAAGGCTCTTATTTTTGTTTCTTTTGCACCTTCTTTTGTTCCTATGACTATTTTGTCTCCTTTCTTTATTTTTCCTTTGAATATTATTGTGTCTATCGTTGTTCCAAGTCCTTTTACTTTTTTAACTTCCAGTATTGTTCCTTCTCCCGTTGTTTCTTCCTGTGCGTTTAATTGTTTTTTCATGTATCTCTGTGATAGTCCTGCTAGGAACATTAATAGTTCTGGTATTCCTTCTTTTGTCTCTGCTGATGTCGGGATTATTATAATTGTTTTTTCAGGGTTTTCAACTTTGTCGAATCTGTTTGTGTTTATTCCGTGTTTTGCTATTTCTCCTATCGTGTCGTATGTTTTTTCTTCCAGTCTTTTTCTAACTCTTTCGCTTTGTTTTTTAATTGTTTTTGTGAATGATTCTCCTTTGTTTGGTCTCCATCCTTGTATCATGTCTATTTTGTTGAGTGCTATTATGAATGGGCATTTGTGTTTTTTCAGTATCTCTATTGCTTCTTTTGTTTGTGGTTGTATTCCTTGCATTATGTCTATTACGAGTACTGCTAGGTCCGCGGTTTTTCCTCCTCTTTTTCTCAGGGATGTGAATGCTTGGTGTCCAGGTGTGTCTATGAATAGTAATCCAGGTATTTCTAAGTCGTACCCATATTTGTCTATTATTTCTTTGCTTTGTTCCTTTATTGTTTTCGTTGGTATAAAACTTGCTCCTACATGTTGTGTTATTTTTCCTGGTTCTCCCTCTAAGACTGTTGATCCTCTTATTGAATCAAGTATTGCTGTTTTTCCATGGTCTACGTGCCCTAGGACACATATTATTGGTGATCTTATCATTTGATCTACCTTTTCTTAAATATAATTAGCCTCAGTTTGGTGGCCGAGGATTTTTTAGCTTGTTGGTTTATTTACTTGTTTTTTACCCATTTCACTTTCTTTGGGTTTCTTCCAAGTTTTCTGTGATTTTTTTCACATTTGCTTGAACAGTATGGGAATCTCTTTCCATCAGATTTTATGTAGATTTTTCCCTTTCCTTTGGGTACTTTTTCTCCGCAGAAACTGCAGTCCATTTTCTTCACCTTTTCATCTATTGTTTTCTTTTTTTGATGAAACTTTTTTTAAAAGTTTCTACCTTGCTTGTATTTTTCTAGCTTCTTCAGTGTCTTTTAATAGGAGTATGTCTCCTTCTTGTACTGGTCCTTTGACGTTTCTTCTTTTGATTCTGTTTTTGTCTCTTCCTTCAAGTATTTTAGCCATTACTTGTTTTAATCCTCCTTGTACTCCAGTTCTTCCTATTATTTCAACTACTTCAGCTTTTACCGCCTTTTTTGCCATTTTAATCACTTATTATTTATCTGTCGTCTTTTTTTAGGTCTCCCCATTTTTTGTTTCTATCGTCTTTTTTCAGGGTTCCCCATTTTTCATTATCCATTTTTTCACTCTTTTCGAGTTTTTTATTCTTTTTTTAATTCTTTGATTTTGTCTTTTATTTTCTCAATTTCTTTTTTTGCTTCTCCTGTTTTTGTTAGTGCTATTGCGCTTGAACCTACTTTTATACCACTTGCTAGTCCTAGTTCTTTTTGTGATGGTACGTAAGTGTATGGTATTTCTTTTTCTTTCGCTAGTATTGGTATGTGTGCTACTATTTCAGGTGGTTTTATATCGGTTGCTATTATTACTATTTCCGCGTTTTTTCTTTCAAGTGCTTTTGTTACTTCGTTTACTCCTTGTTTTATTTTTCCTGTTTCTCTTGCTTTCTCTATTGCGTCGTATGTCTTTTTTGATAGTTCTTCTGGAACTTCAAAGTCTTG
>PULY01000027.1 GCA_003551125.1 Candidatus Iainarchaeum sp. | reverse complement strand
GAGCGTGTCCATGGTAGAACCCTTTTGAAAAGGGTTTCATCCCAAAACCAAGGGTTTCGGAAAGGACAAGGTCCCGGGTTCAAATCCCGGCCAAGGCTTTACAAAAAATATTCCAAAAAAAAGACTATAATAATTTATCCAAATCTAGTTCCATAGCTATTACTGGTTTCTCTATTCTCCAATTATTAAGAACCTTAGGGTGAATTTCTCCAATTGAACCTATTTCATCCTTTCCTTTAACTATCTTTGCTCTTCTTCCCTTTATGAATGAAGGATTTTCAGTCTCAATTAATTTGTATTCTTGATCCAGATTTCTCATTATACTTTCAAGGAGAGATGTAGCTTCATTATAATTTACTTTAGTGTCCGATTTAGCTAATGATAACTTAATTTTTGTTTTCGCTTCAAAATGATTATTATTTGTTTTCTCAAGCTCTAGACACTTCCCTAATTCAAATATTCTTTGAGGATAGGAGACGTGTTGATTGTTGGATAGATTTTTCAATAATTGAGACATAATGTTGCTTCTACATACTGTATGTTTCTTATCAAGTGGATTTTTCAGCTCAATTAATTTATTCTCTGGCTTCTTCCTATTCATCTTTTCAAATTGATTTTTTGTATTAGTTAAAACCATGTTCTTGACTTCTTGATAGCCTAAACCTATTAATATTTCTTTTAATTTACTTTCTCTTTCTTTCATTTCATTTGAATTCCCAATTGTAGCTATTTCAGGTATTTCTGGTTTAAATTCATCGTAACCGTGCTTTATCGCTATATCTTCAACTATATCTATTGGGTGCATTATATCTATTCTGTAAGGAGGAATTAAAACAGTGTTTTCTCTATCGTAGCCTAAGCTTCTTTTTTCTTTGAATCCGTAACCCATTCTTTTTAAATGTTCTTCGAACTGTAGTTCAGTGAAGTCAACTCCGAGCATCTTATTAACGTAATCAAGATCCACATCAATCTCTTCTATTTCTAAGTTAGGTCTTTCTCCAACCCCCTTAATCTTTACTTTATGTATTTCTCCTCCTCTTTCCGCTAAAGTAGTAACTATTATATTAAGTGTTTTTTCCAAAGTCTCCTGATGCGTACCTGTTACATCTATGAATAAATTTCTTGTTTCTTTAGTTACTTCTGTATTTTGAGAGTTTATTACCGGAGGAAAACTGAGTGTTTTATTATTTGAATCTACTATAACAGGCCATTTATCATGTTCTTTTAAGATATTTGCATATTTTCCCTTTTCATGTTTTTCTTTTATCTCTTTCAGAGTTAATTCCTCTTCACATCCAAGAGGATTAAACTTGAATTTACCAGGTTTAACCTGTTTATATGTAAATGGAGGATTGACATTATCCAGATCATGTATACCTATTGCTACTTTTTCTCTATTTCTCCCTATCGTTTTATGTAATTTTTCTTGTAGTTGCATGAGAGATTTAAGAATTTCTTCAGTGATTTCAACATTTTTCACTATTGCTGCTGTTATCTTTGGCCTAGCCTTTACTCTTTTTTTGTTTAATTTCACTCCTTTTCCATTAACTTCATATTTTTTTAGTCCTTTATCTAAATCGAGGAAGTATTTTAAAGCTCTGGCAAACCCCTCTTGACTGAGCAAATCAGGCCTATTCGGGAATATTTCATAGCGTACCTTCTCTTTATCCAAGTATTCTATATCGCAACCCATCATAGGAATTTTATCTTTCAGTAACTCATCAGAGAGTGTTTTATCGATTAATTTTTCCAGTTCATTTATCTTGAATTCTACTACTGACATTTTTATCATTCCCTTATCTTTATTCCTTTATTTCTAAGTAATTTTAAGTCATTTCTATAATAGAAATCTCTTATATCTTTTATTTCTGGATCAAGCATAGGTATTCTTTCTAAACCTAACCCCCAAGCTAATACAGGTACATCTATTCCCATTGGTTTTGTTACTTCTGGTCTAAATATTCCTGCTCCTCCCATTTCTAACCATTCATCTTTTGGTTCGTAATATACTTCTGGTTCAACTGACATCTCTGTATATGGGAAGTAACCTGGTCTGAATCTTATTTTTTCGAACCCCATTTTTTTGTAAAATTCTTTTAAGTAACCTAAGAGGTTTCTGAAGTTTACTTCTTCGCTTGCTACTATTCCTTCAACCTGGTTGAATTCAGGTAGATGTGAATAGTCTATTGTTTCATTTCTAAATGCTTTACCTATTGAGAAGATTTTTGCTGGTGGCTCTACTTCTCTAAGTGCTTTGATAGTTACTGCAGTAGTATGGGTTCTTAAAACTGGTTTCTTAGCTTCTTCTTCTTTCCATTTATATCTCCAGCCTTTTGATTCTTTATCTCCTTTTTCATGCATTCTCTTTACTCTTTTAACGATTTTTTTATCGGGTAATTTCATTTCTTTTGGTTTTGAAAGAAAGAAAGTATCTTGCATTTCTCTAACAGGGTGATCCTGTGCCGTATAAAGAGCATCGAAAGCCCAGAAACTTGATTCTACATAAGGGCCTGTGTGTTCTTCGAAACCCATATCTAGGAATATTCTTCTGATTTTATCGATGTAGTATGTTAATATATGTTTTTTACCCGGGTGTTTTTTCTTTCCAAGCGCCTTTATATTGTATTCTTTGAATTCAGCGTCTTTCCAAAGCTCTGTTTGAATTAATTCAGGAGTAAGATGAGTTATTTTAGTATTTCTTTCCAATTGTTTCTTGGCTTTTTTTACTACATCTTCTCTTATTTCTTTGATTAGTTTTCTATCCAGTAATCTTTCTATTCCTTTTGTTTCTTTTTTATCCTTCAGATCTTCGAGAGCCTTTTCTTCCAGGTGTTTTGAGGGTTTTTTGATTAGTTTAACTTTTCCTTTTTCTATTTTTATCAATTTCTTTCTCTTAGCCCAGTTTATGGCTATGTCAAGATCTTCCATTTTTTCTTTGAGGTAATTTATGTCTTTAGGTTCTTCTTCTATGATGTCTATTAGTCTTTTTTCTGGAAGGTCTTTTTGTAATAGATATCTTTTTCCCTCTTCTGTCAGCTTATACATTTTAATCTCTCTTATTGTCTTTTAGTCGACTAATTTTAACTAGAAGCTCTCTGTTTTTGGAGTTAATTCATCCAATCTTTTTCTTAATCCATAGTCCCATCCTTCATCGTAAGCTATGTCTGTTGGTGTTTTTAGTTCATGGAAGAATACTTCTCCTATCTGCATTTCACTTGTCAACTTTATTGTGAATGGCCCATCATTTTTTATCTCCAGCACTATCTTTCTAGGTTTTGGTTCTCCCGATCCTGGATGTATTAGCATTGCTCCTTGCGTTACTGATAATCCAAGTCTTGCTAAAGTAGTTTTCCCATCCATTAATGCAGCTATATCTTTAGGTATTCCGAATGATTCTCTGGTTCTAGCTAATATGAAGTCTCCTGGATTAAGTTTTATTGTTTCTCCCATTGAAAGAGTTTGTTTCTCAAAGTATTGTTCGTAATCTTCCTCTGATAATGGATCTATTTCTCCTTTCTTTGGTCTTGCGACTTCATTATCGAGATGTACTGCTAAACTAGCTGGTTTCAAGTTACTTGGTTCCCATGGTTCTATTTTTATTTCACCATTATCGACTTTTTTCTCTATATCTTTTTTTGATAACATTTTTACCTCTCCTATTGTTAATTAGATTTGTATCTATTAAAGAGTCTTTAGTTATATAAATTTCTGGATCAAAAGAAAAAATTGAATTTTATTCTTCTTTATAGTTATCAAGGGCATCTTTCAACGCTTCAGTTCCAAGCACTGAACAGTGATATTTTACCGGTGGTAACTCTCCGAGTTCCTGTGAAATGTCTTTTCCCGTGATTTTTCGAGCTTCTTCTACGGTTTTTCCTTCCAGCATTTCACATAGTTCGTCACTCGAGGCTATTGCTGCTATGCATCCGTATGTCTTGAATCTTGCTTTTTTTATCACGTTATCCTCTATCTTTAGAAATACTTTTAAAACATCTCCACAACTTGGATTTCCTGCTTTACCAACTGCATCTGCATTTTCTATTTCTCCAGAGTATTCTGGATCTTGAAACCTATCTATGGTTTCTTCTGAATATTCTTTATCCATTTTATCTCTCCTATTTATTTCATAAAGGCGACATGTCCCTTAGTCTTTTAACTACATCCGGAAGTTCTTTTAATACATAGTTAATTTCTTCTTTTGTATTGTATTTGCTGAGTGTTATTCTAAGACAGCTGTTAGCCTCTTGTTTTGTTAATCCTATTGCTGTTAGAACGTGGCTTGGTTCCAAATCAAGTGAACTACATGCTGATCCTGTTGAAGCGTATATTCCTTTTCTATTCAAGTAACCTGATAATGCTTCTCCTTCTATGTTGTTGAAACATATATTAATGTTATTTGGAAGTCTCTTGCTTCCTTTCGGTCCATTTAATTTTGTTTTCTCTATTTTCAGTATTTCTTCAATTAATTTATCTCTCAAAGAAGTCATCTTTTCAATGTTTTTCTCTTTATTTTCATAGTTATTTTTAGCTGCTTCCGCGAATCCTACTACTCCATGAGTATTGAGAGTCCCTGACCTCATTCCTTTTTCATGTCCTCCTCCATGTTGCCATGGATGTATCTCTGTTCCTTTTTTAATGTATAATGCCCCAACACCTTTCGGTCCGTGTATTTTATGTGAATTAATAGAGACTAAATCCAGATTTTGTTCTTTTACATCTAAATTTGTTTTAGTATAGCTTTGACATGCATCTGTATGAAAATAGGCATTTTTACTGTGTTCATGAGTTATTTCGGAAAGTTCTTTTAAGCTTTGTATAGTTCCTATTTCGTTGTTTCCGTGTATTATGGAAACTAGTATTGTTTCATCGGTTATTTCTCTTTTTAATTGTTCTTGATCTACAAATCCTTCTTCATCAACATCTAAGTATGTTATTTTGAAACCTTGTTCTTCTAACCATTTAGCGGATTTTAAAACTGCGTCATGTTCTATTTTAGTCGTGATTATATGTTTTCCTTTTTCCTTGTTTTCAAATGCAATTCCTTTTAATGCTAGGTTGTCAGATTCTGTTCCTCCTGATGTGAAGATTATTTCTTTCTTGTCAGCGTTTAATGTGTCCGCTATTATTCTTTTTGATTTATTTATTGCTTTTTTGGCTTCTTTACCTTCTTTGTGTAGTGAAGCGGGATTTCCGTACTTCTCTGTGAAGTATGGTTTCATTTTTTCAAATGCTTCAGAATCCGTTTTTGTGGTTGATCCGTTGTCTAAATAAACTTCTAACTCACTCATCTTGATTTTCACCTTTGTAGGGACATCCTTTTAAACAGTATTTAATTTTATGTTTCCTTGCTGCTTCTAAAACAGGTTCAACAGTTTCAGATAAAGAATAAATTCTTTTTCTTCCTTTTACTTCTGAATTGATTAATTTACATTGTTTTAATTGTTTTAAATGATGAGATACTGCGCTTTGTTCCATGTTTATTTCTTCAGATATTTCTGTAACTGATTTAGGTCTTTCTCGTAATGTTCTAATTATTTTGAATCTTGTTTTATTTCCGAGGTTTTTGAATAAACCTTCATATGGACCTGTATTCATATGAGTATTTATTCATATGGGTACTTATAAAGGTTTGGAAAAACAAATAATTACAAATCTCTTATAGAAAAGGTAAATATAAAATAAGGGAAAAATATTAAGATACACTGTGAAAAAGACTTTGAAAAAACAAAAACAATTCAAAAGTCGGAGTAGCTCAGCCTGGTTAGAGCGCTAGACTCATAACCTAGAGGTCGCGGGTTCGAGACCCGCCTCCGACATCTAAACTTTTCCTCTAATAGGATGGTGAGCAAAAGTTTAATCAAAATAAACTCTTTAGAAAAAGAAAAACCAACGTAGTGCCTAAAAAACTTCTTGCACAAGGCAAAAACCTATAAAAACACTGCCTGATTTAACAAAACTGAGAAACATGAACCGAAAAATATAAAAACACTGCCTGATTTAACAAAACTGAGAAACATGAACCGAAAAATAATACCACTAATACTAATCGGAATATTCGCAATAGGGATGGTTGCCCTAACAGGATGCATAGGTCCTTTTGCAGAGGAAGAACCGGACGAAGAAATAGATGATGAAATAACAGACCCAGACGAAGAACCGGACGAAGAAATAGATGATGAAATAACAGACCCAGACGAAGAAGACGATAAAGAAGATAAAGTTTTACCAAAAGACAGCTCAGAGTTCTTCAGAGACGGAACACTAAGAGAAGACTGGGCAGAATACCCAGAAGGAACCGATGTATCAGAAATAGATCTAACAAAAGCAGACGCATCCAACGTACAAAACATGAGATCCATGTTCCAGCGTGCTTCTGATTTTAACCAAGATATAGGTAACTGGGACACATCCAATGTAGAAAATATGAG
>PULY01000021.1 GCA_003551125.1 Candidatus Iainarchaeum sp. | reverse complement strand
GAGATAATCAAAAATAAATTAACTCCTGATAAATTAAACGTGGTGAACATAGATGAACCCAGTGATAATTAACTTAGCAATTCTATTAGTTGGAACGAGCATAGCAGCTTACACAGATTATAAATCAGGAATAGTCCCTGATAAATTAAGTCATTTCATGATAATTTCAGGGGTGATTTTAGCACCTATAGTTTACAATGATTTATTATTTGTATATGGTGTCGCAGCTGTTGTATTTGGTTTGGGGTTCGCAATGTATTCCTTTGGACAATTAGGTGGAGGGGATGTCAAATTATTCACAGCTATAGCTTTACTTGTTCCTTTTTATCCTGAAATAATGCAACCGGTTGTAAGAGCTATAGGTATTTCTCCCGCTCTTCCAGTATATCCATTTATAGGATCCGTATTTATTTTAGCGGGTTTGATTGGTCCAATGTTTGTGATACCTATTAGGACTCATCTTAGATTAATTAAAAATAAGAATAAAATTCCTGATTTTTCTAAAAAGATTCGAAAAGGATTTTTATTGATTTTTATTTTAATTCCTCTTTTAATACTTTGGTTTTCATTAGCTCCTGCCTTCATAGTTATTTTTATACCTATGGGAATAACTATATCTTTGTTACCTTTCAAAGAAGATATGATACGTCTTTTTTACAGTGAAAAGAAATTAATAACTGAATTGAATGATGATGATGTTTTAGCTCTTGAAGAAATTGATGAAGAAATGAAAGAAGATTTAGGCCTTTGGAGAAAAACCTTTACTCATCCAGAACTGGAAAAAATTAAGAAAAAAGCTGAAGAGAAAAACTATGAGGAAATAAAAGTCTGCGAAAACCTACCTATTTTTGTACCTTACATATTATTAGCTATACTAATTAATTTGTTCTTTGGAGATGCATTTTTTTACTTGGTCAGAATCACTGTTTAGATGTTTCCTCTACCTGAACACTTAATAGAATCTTTATTTAATTTGAATTTGCAATTTAGCATTTTCTCCGTTACTTCTATATTGGTCTTTATGTGTTGCGTAATTTTTCTCGGTTTTATCTCTGATTCTTTTTCCATATATCCCATATAAGGAATTAATTGATCAGCTGTATTTATATCAACAGATGAATTAGAATTTAATTCTTTTTCAAGTTTACTAGATGCATCTATGCCAACTTCCTCGCTCGATTTTTGTTTTTCACCTATTTCATCTACTCCTATTATACTTTTTTCCGTTTCTGCTTTTATGATTATCCCGGATCCTGGAGATGGTGATTTTACATATGCTGATTTTATTTCTGGTTCTTCAAAACCTATTTTTTTCCTTATGTATCTTTCAGCAGCTTTTTTCTGTCTTTCAGCCACTTTAGGTTTTTTTAAATGTTCGCTCGCCTTTGAAATGCCATTTATTTTTTTTATTTTTCCCTTTTCTCTTATTACTATATCTCTTAGTTTTCTACCATCTAAAGTAGAATCTATTTCTCCTCCGCCTATTGGATAGTATCCTTCTTTTTTAATTTCAATGTTTCCTTTGTATCCATATTTTTTTAGTAGAGGAAGAAATATTTTTGAAATATATTCCACGGGTGGAGACCATTTTACATGTGTTCCTCCACCTTTCACGGTTAACTTTATTTTTTTCTTTAGTGCTAAAATCTGAAATTGTTGTAGAATTAAGCCAATTGATCCAGCTGTCCGTATATTTACTTGAACCTTCGAATTGATTTTGTCTCCGGGAATAAACTCTATTTCTCTTGATCCTTTTTTATCTCCCTTTAGTTCTCCATTAGTTATCTCTTTTATTCCTCTAATTCCTTTTAGATGCTGTTCTTTTAGACCTGGGTTTGGTCTAGCTCCCCTTATGTTTTTTATTCTAATGGGTTTTTTAGTTATCGCTGATAATGAAGAAGAAGTCCTTATTATCTGCCCTCCTCCTCTAGATCCATCTATTTCGATCAATTCGCATCTCCTTATCTTCTTATAAGGTTTTTTATTTTCCGGACTTTGTTCCTTTTACTATTTCTCTTATTTTCTTCTTTACATCATTTGTTTCTTCTGCTATTGTTCCTGTTACTATTATGTCTGCTCCTGCTTTTACTTTTTCTTTAGCGGTTTTTCCGTCTCTTATTCCTCCTCCTACTATCAGAGGTATTTCTGTTTGACTCTTTATTAATTTTATTGTTTTGTTTGGAACTGGTTCTGCTGCTCCTGATCCTCCTTCTAGATATGCGTAGTCCATTCCCATGTATTGTGCTGCTAAACAGAATGCTGCTGTTATTTTATGTTTATCTCTGGGTATTATATTTGCGTCTCCGTAGAATTCCACACTTGTTTTGTTACTGGATTCTAAGATTAAATATCCTACTGATATTGGCTCTAAACCGGCTTTTTTAACGCTGAATGAGCCGAATGCTTGCGCCATAGATAACCAGTATCTTGAACGAGAATTTAATAGAGACATGAAAAATATAGCATCAGCGTGTTTGTTTATGCTCGATGTGTCTCCAGGAAATATTATTTTTGGTATGTCTGTAGCTTTTTTTATGGCTCTGCATGTTTTTCTAGTTGAATCTTGATCTACTCCTGATCCTCCTATCATTATTCCATCTGTTCCTGCTTCTTCTGCTTCTTTAGCCATTTTTACTGATTCTTTAGGTGTTTGCTCATCTGGATCTATTAGTGTTAAGTGGCATGCTCCTTCTTTTTCTATCATCTCTTCAAATTTTTCCTTCACTTTCATTTTATCACCTTTGTTGCTTTTAATGTATTTTCCGCAATTTTTCTATCTATGTTTATGTGTTCTATAATTGTATATCTTTTGGGTTTTATTTTTTTTGCTTTTACCATTGCTTCTATCATAATATCGTCGCTTATACCTAATTCTTTAGCTGTAGTTGGTGCTTCTACATCTTTTAAAGCGTTCCTTATTTCTCTCCAATTTTCTCCTTGTAAGTAGCTCATTGCAATTGACCCCACTCCACACTGTTCTCCGTGTAGTGCTGGTCTGTCTGCTATTTTATCTAAAGCATGACTGAATTTATGAGCTGATCCTGAGGCTGGTCTAGAACTTCCTGCTATTCCCATTGCTGCTCCTGAAGATATTAATGCTTCTGTAAGAGTGCTTAGTCCTTCTCTATTTCTTTTCCTTATTATTTTTGCTCTTTTCTTTACTAGTTCTCCGACCATTTTCGTAAGTGATGAGGAGTAATCTCCGTAGTATTCTTCTTTTAGTATGTGTCCCAGTTTCCAGTCCTTTACTGCTGTTAGATTTGATAAAGTGTCTCCAACTCCACTTCTTATTAATCTATAAGGACAGTTTTTTATTATATCTGATTCCACTATTACTGCTTCAGGAGGTTTTGTTGATTTTGATTCTCTTGTCCCGTTATTTGAATCTATTAATGACGCCATTTGACTTGCTATCCCATCATTTGCTAAAGTAGTAGGAACTGAAATAAATTTTTTCCCTGCTTCGTAACTTCCTTTTTTTGTAACATCTATTACTTTTCCTCCACCCACAGCTACGGTTATTTCTATTTTATTTTTCTTTATCTCTTTTTTTACTCTGTCTGACTCTTGAATGCTGGGTTCTTCCACTATCAGTAAGTCTGTTTCCAGTATTTCAGCGGCTCTTTCTCCCGCTATTTTTCTGGTTTTGGGTCCCGTAACTACTAAAGTATTTTTTTCTTTGAACTTTTCAAGATTATTTAGGGAGTTTTTACCTATCCAGAAATTTCTCGGTAATTGTATGTGTTTTTCCATTTTCTTCTCTTTTTCTTATTTTCTTTGTTTTATTAATCAGTTATTGTTATTTTTGTTTTGTAGAATCTTTGAATGTTCTTTATTCGTCAATCGTGGTATCTAGAACTTATATTTTCTCTAGATTTCTTTGTTTTTGGGTATTAGAATTTGTGTGTTTTTTTAAATTGGTTTTTGTCATTTTTTACTTGAATTGTTCTTCTAATTGTTTTATTTTTATGCCTTCTTCTGTTATATCCATTGCTGCTTCGTCTTCGTAGTGGTTTGTTCCTCTCATTTTTTCTACTTTTAGTGTTCTCTTTATGTTTCCTCCAGGATATCTCAATAATATTACGTTGTCGCTCAGGAATTCACTTACATGGTCTGCTGACATCCATTCACTGTTTTTCTTTACTTCTGATATCAATAGAGATGTGCAACCTGCGTCTCTTACTATATTTATTAATTTATGCATCTGTAGCCTTATCA
The DNA here is from genome assembly GCA_003551125.1 of Candidatus Iainarchaeum sp. Classification (GTDB taxonomy): domain Archaea; phylum B1Sed10-29; class B1Sed10-29; order B1Sed10-29; family B1Sed10-29; genus B1Sed10-29. The sequence continues at coordinate 2,498 of PULY01000021.1, read as the reverse complement.
ATAGATCTTGTTGTATTCCTATTGGTGAGAATCTATCGAAATCGGTGGCTAGTCCATATTGAGATAATTCTTCAAATGATACTGGTAAATTTGATAAGGGTGTTAAAGAATCGATTACTAACCTATCAGGATTGTATTTTTCTATTTGTCCCTTTATAATATCTACATATGTTTCGTTTTCTCCCAGCATTCTTTTTGTTATGTCATTATATATTATCTTCAGTTTTCTAGTTGCTTGAAGTTCTTTAGGGTTCCAACCAAATCCTTCCGCTTGGTTTATTATGCTTTCTGGCTCTTCTTCGAATGAAATATATAAACATCTTTGATCTTGGTTTTTAGCTCCTTCTTTTAGGAATTGTAATGAATATATTGATTTTCCAGTTCCTGGAGATCCTGAAATTAAGGATACGGAGTTTTTCGGTATTCCTCCTTGTATTAATTTATCCATTCCAGGTATTCCTGTTGGTTCTCTTTCCATTTTTTTTACCTTTGCAATTTTGTTATTTAATGTAAAGAGGTTTTCATTTAAAAGATTTTTCATTATTTTTTCTTCAAGAAGTTCGCCGTTAATATTGGAAGTATTGCTGTTGCTTCTCCTGGAATTGTAACATGTTCTGCTTCTGATTTTAGCTTGTTCCAAGATATTGCTTCTTTTAACCTTGCTCCTGAAAGTGAACCGTCCCATTCTGGAGCTGTTGTTATGTATACTGCTCTGTCTAATCCATTTTTGAATTGATTCCACCATATTACATGGTGTTTACTTATTCCTCCTCCTATCATTAATGCTGAAGTGTCTTTTTCTTCGAAAACTATATCTGCTAATTCATCTTGATCTTTCCATAGGTTCACATTGAATTCTTTGTCCTGTTGATATGTCCATATCTGAGTTCCCACGGCACCGTCGGTTATACCTGGAATGTATGTATTTACTTCTTTTTTCGCTATCCAGTGCAATATACTGTCTTTATCCTTTATTCTTTTACCTATTTCTCTTACTAATGTGTTTGTTGATAGTTCTCTGTATTCTTCATTTATTTCTTTTAGTATTGGCTGTAGATTTTTTTCTATTACTGGCCCGTAACATTCTTGTGGGATAAATATGTTTCCAAGCCTATGTATTTTCATTTTTTGAAGTTCTTTATCACTTATTTTGAATGATCCTTTGTAGTATTCCTTCCAGGTTCTTGCTAAATCATGATCTAACATTCCACATGTTGTTATTACAGTGTTTATTTCTCCAGTTTTAATTAGTTCTTTTATAACTCCTCTTGTTCCTGTTGAAGTTATACAGGCGGGGAAAGATAAAAAGAAATGTGTTTTTTCACCTTTTTCTTTTATTTCTTTCATTATTTCATCTGCTTGAGCTATTAAACTGGAGGTAAACCCTCCACTATTCCTGTATTGTTTTATTAGTTCCTTTGATCTTATTTTTTTTGGATCTATATCTTTTACTGGTTCTAATTTTTCTCTATCCATTTTAATTACCTTTATTCAGATTTCCAAAGCTACATTTGAAGTGGTCTTTATTTTTGAGAAATATTTTTTGTTTCTGAGGATTAACTTAGTTTTCGAGTTTTTTAGTATTCGTATCCTTTTTCAGGCGGTTTTACTTCTACTCCGCTGCTGGTTATTTCCATTGGTAATATATCTTCAGTGTGTTTTGTTCCTCTCATTTTTCTTATGAACATTGATCTGCTTGATTCGCTTCCTATTCCTAGGTAATGCATCATTATTACTCCATCTGCCGCGTATGCTTCAACATCATATTTGCTGAATTTCATTCTATCTACTTTTAGACTTTGTTCTGGTACTTCACTCGTCATTATAGCAGTTACATTTTCCTCTGAGAACATGTAATTCATTTTTAGTATTATGTTCCTTATTTCATGTTCGTTTTCTATCTGCATTCCTAGTCCAGGAATTGAATCTAAAACTATTCTTTTTGCTCCTATTTTATCTATTAAACCAACTGCTTTTAGTATTAATTCATCTACATCCAATCCTATTTGAGGTATTGAGTATTTTTCACTGGATGTACGGCCTACTTTTGCGGATGATGCGTCCAGTATTGCTATTTTTCCCTCTCTTTCTAGTTCTTCTATATCAAAACCAAATTGCTTCATATCTTCTCTTATGCTTTCAGGTCGCTCATCTACAGTTATGTATACTCCCGGTTCTCCATTCTTTGCTCCGTAGCATATGTATTGCATTGAAAAAGTCGTTTTTCCTGTTCCTGTAGCTCCTGATACTAATATCATCCGGTTTTTTGGAAATCCTCCATCTATTAATTCGTCTAAACCTTTTATTCCTGACTTAATTCTTTCCATTTTTATCTCCAGTTCTTTTCAATGTCTTTTTCTGCCTTCATTTTAATTAAGTGTGCTTTGTTTAAAAACTTTTCTAAATCTTTTAAAATTGTTCCATTTTTTTAAATATATATTTCACCGTGTTTCCTATTTGATAGAGGTGTTTTTTTGCAGGGTAGTTATGTTTTGATT
>PULY01000033.1 GCA_003551125.1 Candidatus Iainarchaeum sp. | reverse complement strand
TCCCATCCTTTGTATTCTCCTTCTTTTATTTTCTTAGCTGCTTCGGATGAACTGATTTTAACTTCTTTTAAATTCATTCTTCCTGTATGTATGAATTCTTTTTCACTGTAGTCTAAATCTAAGCAATCCCAGATGTATTTCTCCATTTTTGTTTCCATCATCAGGTCTTTTCCTCTTATTATGTGAGTCATTCCAAGTAAGTAGTCGTCAACTGCCCAGGAAAATTCCAGCATTGGCCATACTGTGTATTTTTTTCCAACTTTTGGATGTTCTCTTTCACTTATTCGTAATAAAACTCTATCTCTGAATGCTGGGTCTTTGTGCTTCATATTTGTCTTTAATCTCAGTACTGCTTCTCCTTCACCGTATTTTTTATCCAACATTCTCTGAAATTCTTCTCTATTTTCTTCCACTGTGTTTGATCTGTGTTCACATTCTTTTCCTTTCTTTCTATTTTTTCTTAGTTTTTCCACTGAACATTTACATACGTAGGCTTTTCCTGTTTCTATTATTTTTTCAGCCCATTCGTAGTATTTTTCAATTCTATTTGATTTTAAAATAACTTCATTCGGCTCTATATTTAGCCATTCCATGTCTTCTTTTATCATTTCATACGCTTCGGGATCTATTTCTTTATTCGTTGATCCTATAGTGTCATCTATTACTAAGTAGAATTTTCCACCGTATTTCTCAACGTATTCATAGTTAGGTATTGCTTGTTTACAGTGTCCTAGGTGTAGTGGTCCAGAGGGGAAGGGTGCAAATCTAGTGATTACTTTTGAAGTGTCTCCTGGTAATTCAGGTAGTCCTTCATCTTCTTTATTTTTATCTTCTTCCAGTGCTTTAGGGTTTATCTCCAGTAATTTTCTTTCTTGTTGTTTTCTAGTCATTTGATTTACTTCTTGAATCACTTCATTTGTTTTTTTCCCTAATTTACTCATATCTTCTTTTAATTCAGGCTTTTCTCCTATTACTTTATTCATAACTGATTTTACTTGTGCTTCTCCGTCGTGTTCCCATGCATTTTTCAATGCATGTTTCAGTATAAGGTATTTCATTTTTTCTTCCTCTCTTTATTTTTTGTTTCTATCCTTATTTGTTTCATTCGTTTCTCTTTTTTATTTTTTCCAGTTTTGACGATTGACGTAGATTTAATTTATAATTATTGTTTGAAATAATATTAATCGTATGGAAAAATTAAAACTTTTGAAAATAGGTGGCTCAATAATAACTGATAGGGAAGCTGAAGAACCAACATTCAGAGAAAGGGAAATGATTAGAGTTGCTGAGGAAATCTCTGATGTTTATTCTAGTTCTATGAATCTCATTTTAATTCACGGTGCTGGTAGTTACGGTCATCCAATAGTCAAGAGAACTGGAATCCATAAAGGGATTAAAACGGAAAAGGACAGGGTTAATTTTGCTGAAACTCAAAGGCTTCAAAATGAATTGAATTCTTTATTTACTCAGAAACTTATAGAGAAAGATGTACCTGCTTTTCCTTTTCAAGCATCTGCTTCCGCAATTAGAAAAGGTAGTTTGAAGAAGATGGAAGTCAATTTAATCGAAAAACTTTTAGATGAAGGCATTGTACCTGTACTGTATGGTGTTCCTGCTTACGACGAGGAACAAGGTTGTTCAATTCTTTCAGGAGATGAGATAATGCCTTATTTAGCTAAAGAATTGGATGCTGATTTAATGCTTCATGGTACAGATGTAAAAGGTGTTTATACATCTGATCCTTATAAAAACCCTTCCGCTGAACTTTTAACTCAAATAAATTCTTTAGAAGAAGCTAATAAATATTTAGGAGGAAGCAAACATACTGATGTAACTGGAGGAATGTTTAATAAAATAAAGAAGGCTTTCAATTTAGAAGTAGATACAGTTATATTTGATGCTTCAAAGAGAGGTAATATAACTAAAGTTCTCAATGGTGAAAGTATTGGCACTTATATAAGGATTGACTAATTTAATTTAGTTCTTTTTCTAAATGGTCTCTTTATTCCTATGTCTGTGTTGTATTGAAGAAATCAATGTTTTTTTCCATAGACTAAACTATGTTCGCCTGATAGGAATATATTACTTTATGCCTTTTTTCTTTTCTTTATTCTGAAATCTATTCGAATTGAAAGTCCTCTATTTCGGCATCGAATTCATCGTTTTCTTTTATTATTCCTCTGTTTTTCAGTGTCTCTCTCGCCATTAGGTAGTATGCTAGTGCTAGTGATTGTTTTCCCTTGTTGTTAATTGGTATTAACAGATCTATGTTTTCTACTCTATTTGATGTGTCGCATAGACTTATTACTGGTACTTTTGCTGTTTGTGCTTCTTTTATAGCTTGGCTATCTACTGCTGGATCTGCTGTTATTACTAATTCAGGTTCTAAGAATTTTTCTCCTCTTGGATTTGTTAGTAGTCCTGGTGGGTATCTTCCTATTATTGATGTTGCTCCTATTTTCTCAGCCATTTTTTCCGCTGGTTTCTCCGCATATTTTCTTCCAGCTACTATTAGTACTTTACTTGGTTCTTGTTTTGATATTAGTTTTGCTGCTCTTTTTAACCTTTCATCTATTTTTGCTATGTCTAGTACCCATAATCCGTCGTTTCTGCATTTGTATGCAAATGGATCCATTTGTCCTGTTTTGTACTTTGATCCTATATGTGCTCCTGTTTCCAAGTATTTTTCGATTGGTGCTAATGGGTCTTCGAGTTTGTCTTGTTTTTCCATTTCCGTCATCTGTTCACCTGTATTTGATTTTTTTGTAATCTTAATTTTTCTCTTTATTCTTTTTTGTTCTTGTGGTTTTTATCTTCTCATGTAATATTCTATTCTTATTAGTTCATTTAGTTTTGCTATTCTTTCTCCACCTGTTATTCCTGTTTTTATTATTGGTATGTCTTCTGCAATTGCAAGATGTGATATAAATGAATCGTTTGTTTCTCCTGATCTGTGTGATATTACTGTGGTGTATCCTTTTTCTTTGGCTTTTTTTATGGTTTTTCTCGTGTCGGTTATTGTTCCCACTTGATTTGGCTTTATCAGTATCGTGTTACATGATCCTTTCTTTATTCCTTTTTCCAGTAGTTTTACATTAGTTGTGAATATGTCGTCTCCACATATTGTTTTTTCTGGCATCTCTTGAGTTAATTTTTTGTGATTTTCGAAGTCCTCTTCTTGGAAAGGATCTTCTATGTATTCTAAATCGTATTTATCTATTATCTTCTTCATGTATTCTAATTGTTCTTCAGGTGTTCTTTCTTTATCTTGATATATGTATTTTCCATTTTCGTAGAATTCCGATGCTGCGGCATCTATTCCCAGTTTTATTTCTGCTTCTGAACTTATATTTGAATTTTTCTTTATTTGTTTCTTTGTTTTTTCCCTCGCTTTTTGAATTATTTCAAACGCTTCTTCGTTTCCAAGGGCGGTTGTGTATCCGTTTTCTAGGTCTTTTCCCGCTGTAAAGTGTTTATCTCTTTTTTCAAGTATTTTCTTAACGTTTTCTTGCATTAAGATATTTATTTGACATGATTCTTTTATTGATTTTGTTTTAGTTGGTATTGATAGGAATTCCTGTATTTCTGGTCCTTTTCTTGCGTGTTGACCTCCTCCGATTAGTTTTCCAAGTGGTTGTGGTAGTAGATATTCTTTTTTTTCTTTTAAGTGAAAATATAGTGGCTGATTTTTTGTTTCCGCTGCTGCTTTTGCTACTGCTATTGATAGTGGAAGTGTTATTGCTGCTCCGTATTTTTCAAGTTTTTCTGTTCCGTCCTTTTCTTTTATTTTTTCATCTATTTCTTTTTGATTATCTGCACTCATTCCTACTATTGAAGGATATAGTTCTTCTTCAGCTTTTTTTATCAGTTTCTCTGGATTTTCAGGCATTTGTACTACTTCGTTTTTACCTGCTGAGGTTCCTATTGGTGCGCTTGCTCTTCCGTATCCGTTTTCTGTGTATACATCTGTTTCTATTGTTTTGTTTCCTTTTGAGTTGAAGATTACTTTTGATTCTATTTCTCTTATGTTTAATTCATCCATTTTTTTAATTCCTCTTGTAATTCTATGAGATTAAAAGTGGTATGGGGCCAGCGAGATTTCCACTTCGGAAGGTCTGTAACCTTCTCGCGTATTGAACTCACGTCACCACCGCCCCGGGGTGGTAGGATGCCAGGCTACCCTATGGCCCCATTCGCGAGTATTTGTTTATTTCATCTATTATGTCTACTTGGGCTGTGAACATTCTTCTACAGCAGTATCTTTCCAATTTTAATTCGTCCATTACTTTTTCTGGGTTTTCTCCGTTTTCTATCTTTTCTTTGTATTCTTCCCAGAGGTGTCCTATTGGTTTTCCACAACTGAAGCATCTTACGGGTATCATCATTTTTGTTCACCTTTTTTGGGGCACTTTATCTGTATGATTTGATTGGTTTTGCTCTTGCTCCTTTTCTCATTGGTTTCTTTGGCTCTTTTCTTCTGTAATCATCTACTAGTATTGATCTGTCGTATTCTCTGTATTTTTCTTCCAGTTCTTCTGAGCCACTCCATTCTACTAGTGCTTTCCCTATTGAGGTTCTAGTGGCTGCTGCTTGTCCTGCTTTTCCTCCGCCTTTCACATTTGTTTTTATTTTTATCTTTTCAAGTTTCTCTTTTCCCAGAATTTTCTCAGCTATTCTTATTGGTTCTTTTATCATTCTTCTGTATAATTCAGGAGTGTATAAGTCTATTGGTTGATTATTAATTTTTATTGTTCCTTTTCCTTCCTTTATGGTTGTTCTAGCTACTGCTTTTTTCTTTTTTCCTTTTTTGAATACATGTTTAGCCATTTTTTCATCCTCTTTATTGTTTTAATCCTAATTCTTCACATAGTTCTTTTATTGTGATATGTGGTTTATCTTTTTTTATTTTTATATTATCTTCTGATTTTTCTTCTAGTCCTTCTGGAACTCCCAAGTATGCTTTTATTTTTTTCTTAGCCTTTTTACCTCTTTGTTTTTTCATTGGAAGCATTTTCTCTGTTGCTCTTTTTATGAATAGATCAGGTCTTCTTGATATTGTTTTTGGACTTTTTCTTGGGTTTCCTAAATCTCTTAGATTGAATTTGTCTCTGTATTTTTGCACTATATTCTGTTTTTTTCCCACTATTATTGCTTTTTCAGAGTTTATTATTCTGACTTCTTTTCCTTTTTGAGCTTCTTCGGATGCTTTTGATGCTATTCTTCCGAGTGGTTTTCCTTCTCCGTTTATTATGTACATTTTGTTCACTTTATTATCTTCATTTTTTCTTTTGATGGTTTTTTATCTTTCATTTCTTCTATTGTGAAGGCTTTTGATTTTGTTTTGTTTATTTTTTCATTGGCTTTGTTTGAATATGTTAATGCTGCTATTTCTATTTTTTTATCTTTATTTATTTCTCCGTATCCAAGTACTTTTCCAGGTATTAATATTATTTCTCCGTCTTCCGCTTCTTTGTCTATTTTTCTTAGGTTTACTTCAGCTCTTTTTCTATTTGGTTTGCCTAGTTCTTTTCCTAGGTCTTTCCAAATTCCTTTTTCTTTTTCCAGAGTTCTTATTAGACTTTTTAGTCTTTTGTTCTGTATTCTGTTTTTCCTTTTACTCATTTTAATCATTTTTTATTGTTGTGGGGATGCGGGGAACGGGATGTTCACCCAAAGAAGCTAATAGCTTCTTCTTGGTTTTGAACCCGTGAAGGCACTAAGCCACATGGCCCTCAACCATGCCCTTTTGACCGCTCAGGCATCCCCGCTTTCAATTTTTTCTTTAAATTCGTTTGATTTTTCTTTGATTATCTCCAGTGATTGTTTTAATAGTTCTATTGGTTCTTTTTCTACGTATGATTCTATTGTGAAGTTAAATTCTGTTTCTGGGTCTTCTTCTGCTTTTTTATCTGTTTTTGTCTTGTATGTTGCTAGGCAAGGTTTGTGTCTCGCGTGGTCTTTTCCCAGTCCAAGTTCTATTGTTCCTTCTAATTTTATTTCTTGATTTTTACCTAATTTTATTATAGGTGTTTTCGGATTCACTATTTTTACTTTTGGGTCTTCTATCTCCATTTCTTCTGCGTGTACTATTCCGGGATCTTTAGCTGTCATTGACATCATCGTTGATGGTGCTGATTCGGTTAGTTCGTAATCTTCAGGGGTTGAGAGAGGCGTCATTCCTATTCTATGTGCTATGTATTCATCAAACATCGTTGATGTGTTTTGAAAGAAACTTACTTTTGTTACTGCTAGTGTAGGTATTTCCCTTTGTAGAGTTCTCCTTATTGCGTTGGCCGTTGCGGGATTTGAATCTTCTAATTTGAATTTTAGCTTGCCGTCTTTTTCCTTTATATTTTTTATTTTCATTTAAATCTTCCTCTATACTCTTCTTCCTCTTTTTCCACCTTTTTTCTTTGTTCCATCGTGTGGTATTGGTGTTACATCCTCTATTTTGCCTACGCTTAATCTACTTCTCGATAGTGCTCTTATTGCAGCTTGTGCTCCTGGTCCAGGCATTTTTGCCTTGTGTCCTCCAGGTGCTCTTATCTTTATATGTATTCCTTTTAAGCCTTTTTTGTAGGCTTCATTTGCTGCTTGTTTTGCTGCTTCCATTGCAGTGTGTGGTTCTCCTTTTTTCCTGTCTGCTTTTACTATCATTCCTCCGCTGCTTCTTGCTAGTGTTTCTGATCCTGTTGAATCTGTTATTGTGATTATTGTATTGTTGTTTGATGAGTGTATGTGTGCTG
>PULY01000018.1 GCA_003551125.1 Candidatus Iainarchaeum sp. | reverse complement strand
TTGTTCTTTCTTTTGATCTCTTTAATTTTTCTTTTTCTTCCTTGTTTATCCTTAATTTTTCCTTTGCTTGTTCAACTTCTTTTTTCAAATGTTTTCCTTTATTTAAGAAATCAGAGTGTTTATCCATTTCTTTCTCAAGATCTTCTATTCTTTCTCTTACATCACTTATTATCTTTTTTTGTTCTTCCAAGTATTCCACATTTTTTTTAGTTTCTTTTACTCTTTTTTCTATCTTTTTACTTACTTTAACTCTTTCTTCTTCAATAGCTTTTATTATTTGCTCCATTAATTTTTCCATTTCCTCTTTAGTTATATTTAGATAACCTCTTAAAGGATCTTCTAATAATTTACCTGTTATCTCAGCAGGTTTACCTGCTTCCTGATGTTTGAACTTCCTAAAAACTCTTTTTAAACTCTTTATCTCTTTCTTAATCTTTTTTTTCGCTTCCTTCTTTTTTTCAAGTTCTTTATTCTTCTTTTTATTTAAATTTTCAATTTCTCGATGTTTTTCATCATCTTCGTAATCACTGAGTTTCTCCTTTGCTTTTTCAAGTTGTTCCTCATTGCTTTTTAATTCTTTTTCCTTCTTCTTTACTTTTTCTTTGAGATCTCTTTTTTCTTTTTGCTTTTCTTCAAGATTTTTAGCCGCTTTCCTAGTATCTATTAATATTTTTTTGATCTTATAATCCTTTTTAAGAAATTCTTCAAGTTCCTTTGTCTTCCTTTCAAGTTTTCTTATTATTTTCTTACTCTTTCTATGTCTATGGAACTTTGAAAGAGCCGCTGCTTGCTTGTAAGTAACTGATTTTAATTCTTCAAGTAAATTTACATGTTCTCTCAATGCTTTCTTTATTCCTTCGTAATCAGTTTTAAATTTCTTTTTTTCAATTGCTCTCAATTCTTTTTGAGCTTTTTTACAGTAATCGTTTTTTAAATCACCTATAATTTTAACTGGTTGTCTCCTTCGAGATTTATCTACTTTTTCTTTCTTTCCTTTTCCAAATTCCTCATTTTTTAATACTTCCATCTCTTTTTGAACTTCTTTTCTCGCTTTTTGAAGTTCCTTAAGTTTCCTACGGGCTTTTTCTTCTTTACTCTTTATTGTTTCTTTTTTTTCCTTCTTCAATTTTGAGTGTAATTTCGGTAGAGTTGTTTCTATTTCAACGGCTTCTATCTCCTCTTTTTGAGGTTTGAAAATCTCTTTTATTTTTTCAAGCATATTTATCATTAGGTTCTTTAATCTTAATTAATTTTCGTATTGAAACTACGCTAATATACTTTCTCTAGTGGAATCTAGAACGAATAATTGGGATTTTCCTTTCATTTCAGCTATATCTGAAATGAAATCTACGTCTGATTCTTGGAAAGGAATTATGTGTAAATCCCCTTCGGGTGCTTCTTTGTAATTTTCCATGAAATCTCCTGTAACTACATTTATATCTGTTGAATAAGGTAACCTAGCCTCATATACCAATTTACTTAAATATCTTTTTGCTTGTTTTTCTTTTCCTTCTTCTACACACATCCATATATTTATGAATCCTTCCCAATTCTTTTTAATACTGTAAGCGATTAATAGAGCTAAATCATAGTATCTGTATTCAAACAGGTCTTTTTCAAGAGCCTTTGGAGATATCCATACATGTATGTCTTCTTCTGTTCCTAAACCTATTTCTTCGTCTTTGTCAAACAATACTACTCCACATTTTTCTTCTTTAGAGGTTTTAACTATTTCTTTTAAGTCATCTGGATGTAACTCAGTTGGTTTATAAGGTAATAAAACCATATTAGGTGCAAATACTTGGCTACTTATCGCTGACATCGATACTGTAAGAGCATTTACATAGTTATCGAAATTTACTGTTGAATAAGAGGTATATATTTTGTTTTCTGAAAATTTATTGACTAGGTCAGGGAGCATTTTTAATTCTTTTATTCTTTCCTGTTTTGTCAGATTTTCTTCCGGAGTATCCTCCGACTCTTTTTTAGGTTTAAACCCTAATACAGTCATACTTCCATGCGGATAAGCTATTGATTCTATCAATGGAAAGTTTCCTCTTAGATTTTTTGTACTCTGTACTGGAACAATCATATTTGGTTTCCATATATGCATAGATGACTCTGGAAGTGCTCTGGTTTTTTCCGCGGCCCATTGAGATATTGATCTAAATAAACCTGATCTTACATCTCCTGTTTTTTGTTCCAGTGTTTTTTTAGCTAGGAGAGAGTAAACTGATAGTATAATTAATACAGCTAAGATACTAGCATAAGGATTTACTAAAAACATTAGAACAATTGAACCTATTGTTCCATATAATGGAACTAATTTTGGTACTTTAAAAGTTGGTCTGAAACTTCTTAACCCCAATTGTTGTTCCAGAAACACTGAGATATTTATCATTACATATGTTACTAAGAAAAGCATCGTTAAGACCATTGCTATAGAATCCAAGCTTCCTATTAAGATTAAAGGTAATATTATTAACCCTGTTATTATTACAGCGTTTCTAGGTTCTCCTTCCGGTGATTTTTGACTGAAGAAATCACTTTTTGGAAGCACTTGATTTTCACCTAATGCTTCCAGAACCCTTGGTGCAGCTATAATAACTGTTAAGGCACTTGAAAAGGTAGCTGCAAGTATCCCTATAACTACAAATTCAGATATTAGTGCTATATCAGCTATTACAAGTGTATTTGTAAGTAATTCTGATTGAGTGGCAGATATAGCAAGTAAAACAGCAGTAGCTATATATATAACAGCTGTAACTCCTAACCCATAGATTACTCCTTTAGGTATCTGTTTTTTAGGATCGCTTAATTCTCCTGACATACCTATCCCTGCCATTAAACCTGTTACTGCAGGGAAGAAGATTGCGAAGATAATCCAAAAATTGGGAGTTTCAGTTACAGTTCTCACAGGAGTAACAAAATCTCCTTGAACTCCTCCTGCGAATACCATGAATAAAGCGATACATATGAGTATAAATACACCCATCTGAACTTTCACAGCTATTCTAGTGCTAATGTAAGTCAGTAAAAATAATAGTAAAAACGAGACTAAAACTACTAAGGTTAAACTGTGATTTGGAAATATATATTTCCACGCTTCAGCGAAACCAAATAGATAGAGAGCAACCGAGAATGTCTGCGCTAAGTAAAGAGGTATCCCGACGCTTCCTCCTATTTCTAATCCAAGTGTTTTATTTATTATTGAGTAAGCTCCTCCCGCTCCAATTCTAATGTTGCTGGCAATTGAACTTAGAGAAAGACCAGTTGAAATAGTTACAGATACCGCTATTACTATTATAGCTATTGCTCCTAGTAATCCAGCCCCTCCGACTACGTAACCTAGTCTTAGAAATAATATAACTCCAACTATACTTAAGAAAGTAGGTACGAATACCCCTGTGAAAGCTCCAAACGTTCTTGATCCTCTTTCATTTTTTGACATTTAAACCACTAAAATTCTATATTAATTTTTCATTCCCTTGTAATATCAGAAGGAGATGTACTTTTTATTAGTTGAGTTACTTTTTAATTAACTTTGAAAGTTAACCTCCACTAACCACTCTTTGAACCTTTAATTTATCTCCTTCATTTAATTTCTCATCTTCGACTGATACCTCTCCGTTAAGGGAAACTACATGAGTGACTGGATTTATATCTTTTTCCTTCAGAAGCTCTTCAATTGTATTTGAATCTGTTTCTATCTCTTTAAACTTTTTATCTTTATCTGTTCTCAACATTACTCTCATATTTCATCATCGCTCCTTTATTTTTAATAAAGTCATTTTATTATTTAACCCTATGAGTTTTAAGTTAACACTTATCTAATATGAAGAATAATTAAATTAATGTAGAAAGTGAAGCGTATGAATAAAACTGAAGATAGAATAGAAAGATATTTAGAACCTCATTTTAAAGATATTCAAGATACCAGTTGCACCATAGTAGGTATGGGTACCTTAGGTTCAAAAAACGCTAAAACTCTCGGTAGAATTGGAGTTAATTTGAAATTAATTGATAGAGATTTCGTGGAACGTAAAAATCTAAGTAACCAGGAATACTTAGAGAGTGAAGAGGGTGAATTTAAGGCTGAAGTAATGAAGAAAAAAATTAAGAGAATAAGAGGAAAAAATAAATCTGAAATTGATTCTTCAGTAGTAGATTTGAACTCAAATAACATTAAACGTGAAATTAAAGATACTGATGTAATTATTGATTCAACGGATAATTTAAAAACACGGTTACTTTTGAATGACTTTGCTAAGAAAAGAGAAATTCCGTTAATAATTGGAATGTTGGGAGGATCCGAAGGGATGACAATGACAGTTTCTCCAAATGGACCTTGTTTTAAATGTGTTTTAGGTGAAGAACCAATTAGTCAGGGAACATGTGATGAATTGGGAATTTCTCCTGGAATAGCTGAAGTGATCTCAGGTTTACAAGTACGTCAATTCATAGATATAGTTAAAGATAAACCTGTGGAGAATTTATTAACCGTTAATTTAGAGAACATGGACTTCAATGAATTGAAATTAAAAAGGAGAGAAAACTGTAGCACATGTAATGGAAAATACGAAGAATTGAATAGAATTAAAGAATCGAGAGTATTATGTGATAAAAAATCCGTTCAAATGTACCCAAGAATAACTGATTTAACTAAATTGAAGGAAATTAACCCTAACCTAGATATCTATGAAGATAAAATAGGTATTTTAGAAAGTTCAAATATTAAAATAATGATTTATGAAAGTGGTAAAGCAATAATTAAAGGTGTTGAATCAGTTGAAGAAGCTAGAAAAGAATATGATAGATTACTAGGTGGAAGGTAAGCTACAGTTCTTTTTTTATTCTTTTAGTAAGTTCTTTAAGTGCTTTTTTATTTGTAACCGGGTTCTTTTGATTCTTTATTTCTTCGTAAGTTTCTTCTTTGAGTATATTCTCTATATCTATATTCAATCCTTGAGCTGCTTTATTTATCGCTTTCCATGATTCTGAATCTGGCTTGAAGTAAGCGAATATTTTTTCATATTGGTGGTTTTGAAGATACTTTTTCACTCTTTCCTTGTTTATTTCTATGTATTTTTGTTTTACTTCAGGTGTTTCTTCCCATTCTGGCCAGTCGTAGTCTTTGAATGGGTAGTTGTCACATTTGTCTACTGGTATTATTCCTGGACTTGATAGTACTACTCTGTGTATTTTTTCTTCTTTATCTGTTTCTTTGAGTGCTTTATATATTTTTTTATGTGTTTGTGATTTGTAGTATGGTTTTCTGTAGCTGCATGGCAGTAATAATAAAATTGATTTTTCTTCGGGTTTTTTGTAGAATCTTTGGAAGTAGTCCTGCCAGACTTCATAATGTGGATGAGTGATTAATTCTTTTGAGCATCCTTTCAATTCTTTTCTTTTTTTGTGTTTTTCCGTGAATTTTGGTATGAAGTAGTAGTTTTCGAATTCAATTGATACTTTAGGATTGTTCTTCCATTTTTTTACTTTCTCTGTAAATTCTTCTTTGTTTAAAGGTTTCCATTTGCCTTCTACCCAGTCTTGGAACAGTTTTGATTGGTTGTGTGGATATGTGTTTATTAGTACTATTTTGTCACTGTGTTTTAATGCGTATTGAATTGATTTTTTCAGTGTGTCTTCTTTTGAGAAGGGTATGTTGACCATTAAATATGTTTTGACTTTTTGTCCTTGTTTATGTATCTTTTCAGTTGCTTTTTGATAATCTTTAACTCTAAATGGTTTTCCATATTCTTTCAAAACTTCATCATCGGCTGCTTCTAGTCCTATAGCTATTGTGAGTTCTAAACCTTTAAATT
The DNA here is from genome assembly GCA_003551125.1 of Candidatus Iainarchaeum sp. Lineage (GTDB taxonomy): Archaea > B1Sed10-29 > B1Sed10-29 > B1Sed10-29 > B1Sed10-29 > B1Sed10-29. The sequence goes on along the minus strand of PULY01000018.1, from coordinate 1,274 downwards.
CTTCTAATTTATCATCATTTACGAAGTTTGGAAGTGATTCTACAACTAGTTCCTTCACGTTTTTTTCTTTCAGGTAGTTAATCATCCATTCTCTGAATTCTTTTGGAAATTGATTATCATCTAGAAATGAGCCTGATTCGTAAATTTTAACTTTTCTGATATCTTCTAAATTTACCTGTTTTACTCTTTTTTTAAGTTTCTCTATGTTTACAGGATACTTCTTCTTTCCCCATCCACATGCGTAGCATGTTCCGTATTTGCATTGTCCTGAGTTGAGTATTATTGTCTCTGTTTCAGTCATTTTAATCACTATGTTATCTTTTAAATAAAATATAGTTCTTGAAATCTGTTCAGTTCTTTTAGAAAGACTAGATATTTAAGTGTGCTTTGATATCCTTATTTCTTTTTTTTCTTTCTAAAAACTTTAAGATCAAGTGCATCTAGAACTGCAGAGGTTCTTATTATTTTTTCTTCCCCTGAACCTGCTTTCAGTGAGTTTCTGGTCGTTTTATCTATTCTTCCTTGTTTATATAGTCTTTCTGTCAACATATCTGCTCTTTTAACAGCTTCGGATTTATTTTTAATTCCTTTTTTCCCTGTAAGTTTCCTTATTCCTCTTTTAACCTTTTTAGACTCTGATTTTAAAGGGGTTTTCTTAATTCTTTCTAAAGCTTTCTTCTTTCCTTCTTTTATCTTTTTTTTCTTATTTTTCGCCATGATTATCACATCCAATTAATTAAAGATTCTTATTAATTATAAACCTTTGCATATATTTTATAAGAAAAGATCTTTCTTTTTTGAAATATTATTTGATGTAAGTCTTGATTTTATAAGATATAACTAAAATTACTAAAATTAACAACAAAATGGGAAATATTAATTTCATTTCAAATAAATCCTTTACCTCTTCTGGATCTTCTTTTATTTCTTTTTCTTCTTCCTGGGTAATAAATCTCCAAATTGAGCTTCTGGTCGTATTATAATTATCAGTTACTTCAACATACCATTCATAAGTGGTATTGTATTCTAAATTTTCCCATACGTATACAACGTTTTTTCCACTGGAAACATTTTTTTCCGTATATATCTTATTATTGGATGCATCGTAAAATGTTACATTCATTATGTTTTTCTTCTCATTCGTTACTGTGACGTTGAGTATTGGTGAGGTTGATACTTTTGTTTCTCCATCCTCTGGACTATTTAAAATTATTTCTGGAGGTATTTTAGAAGGTATTTTCCTTAAAGTAGTAAATTGTAATGTTTCTCCTTTT
>PULY01000022.1 GCA_003551125.1 Candidatus Iainarchaeum sp. | reverse complement strand
TAAAAGCGTAGTCGGAACTACCGAAATCCGGTTGCCACGGTCGTTACGGAAATCCCTCATTTCATTCTTAGCATCCTGCAAAGCAGAATGACTAAGCTTTGGATTACCAGTAATCACGTTAGACCTTTCCTCGATACCTTCCGTACCACCACTGTCTGCATAAGCCTTAGACGGGTGGTCAGATGCGATAAGGGGTTTCTCATCAGGACCGGGATAGTCAGTATCAAACGCATTGTTGAAGATACTGGCTCCGTCCTCCTCACGCCTACGTGTAGCTTCGATAGCTAGAGCGGCAGGGCGCTTGTTGATGATATTGTACCTATCGTCATCCCACAATTTCCGTTCAATCCTGAAACCTTTCGCCATTTCAGGAAATTCGTAAATCACGTTGTAACCTTGATAAGGTCTGTCGTAGTCCACGACACCTTCAAAGTCAGGGAATTTACCCAGAGTGCCGATACTTACATCCTCTTCATAAGGATTATCAGTAGTTTGCACATTGAATAAATCGTTTATCATAGTCGGCTGTTGGTCGTAGACTTCATAAAAGATTTCACGAAGCCCCGGTTCTAACAGCTTGCCAAAATGTTCTCTACGTGCAGTAGCCATTTACTTTTCACCTCACCTTTTAATTATTAACTACCTATGACGGTTTAGTTGACGGGTATAACAGACCACTGTTAAACGCCACCAACACATAATTCCCGTCAGAATCTTTACCCACGACGGTAAGGGGACCATTCCCGGCCGCTTGATTCAATCCGTCTGAGTCTTCCAGTTGGTAAGTGTCACCAACAACCGTGTCATCTACACTAGTAGAAGGACACTTATACACATGCCCCGGCAAGACCCACTGAACACGGATCTCGTCGTCGTCGTCACCTTCACCATCTTCCAGAGCTATAACAGCAATTTCTTCTTCGTCAGTAGTAGCCAGTGTAACATCTCCATTACCGTCGAACATCAAAGCGTCACCCATCGACACAGAGTCCGAACCGGCAATTTCATATGAGGTCACATCTTTAGGAGCCGCTACTGGAGAGTGGTTGCTCGCTAAGTTTCTTACAAAGGTAAAAGCCATTTACTGTTCACCTCACTTATTCGATTTCGCCTGTTTCCACAAGGCGGTTATAATACTTATCCAACGGAATCCTCATCTTTCTTGCAGTTGTTTTCTGCTTCTCAGAAAGGCTGGATTCCGGGTCGTTCTCTTTAGGAGGTTTGTCATTAGACCCTTCTACTCTCCGCTGCTTCTTCGTTTGTTGTTTCTTCTTGGTCTGTTGCTCATAATGATCTTTGAGCTTAGGTCTCAGAACCATTGCGGCCGCATCCACAGGGGAAATATCAAGGTCTTCAGATTTCTCCCTAATATCTTCGGCATACTCGTCATAAAGCTTGCCGAACTCTTTCCTTGCCTTTGACTCTTCTTGCGCTTGGTATTCGCCCTTCTCTTTCTCTGTAAGCATTGACTTCAACTCTCTGACCTCATTACGAAGGTCATCATTCGCAGGGGGAGGGCTTGGTGCTTGATTGTACCCCTGATTTTGCATTTGCTGACCCCTCTGCTGTTGCTGTTGAATCAGTCTTTGCCTTACCTGAGAGGGCGACATTTGAGCGGCTTGGGAGACTGTCCTTCCTGCTTCGATGTAATCTTTAGCTTCTTCCATTGACATTCCCAACTCCTTTGACATTTTTCTCCGCTCTCGCTCCAAGCGTCGCTTCACTACATCATCTACATCACTTTGCGTTTTGTAGACTTTAGAGGCTTCTTCTTCCTCTCCTTCTTCTTCGTACTCCTCTACTAACTCCTCCTCCTCTTCTGAAGTTTCCTGCTCCTTTACTTCTTCCTCTTGCGTTTGTTTTTCTTCTGGCATTTTCTACCTCCCGTTTTAAGCCCGTCGGCTGTAAGTTTTGATCCGTGTTTTACTTCTCGTCAGAAGTTATGCCTTAACCCCCAAAGGGTTTTCTTTGAGACTGTGCGGTAAGCCTGTTTCTGGCTGGTAAATTACGCAGATGTGTTTCTCCCGAGGCCTTGCCCGCCGTAGGCTGCTTTACCGGCATTTCCTTGTACCTCGGGCTTTTCCCTTCTGTTTCTTTGTAACCAGCATAAAATGTTCTACTACTCAATTTGGCTCACCTCCTTACCGGGTCCTTTCGCCGACCCTTTCTGTTGGCTCTTCCTGTCCCATCATAGCTTGCTCCTGCTGTTCCATTCTACTTAGTATCTCCTCAGCGTTCGGGAAGTTCGTAACCTCCAGAACTGCCTGTCTGTCGACAACCCCAAGCTGGAAAAACTCTTTTGCTTGTTCATATAATAAAGCTTGACTCTGTGGAATACTTGCTCCGACATCAATCTCAATGTCAAACTCCGGGTATTTAACTTGAGTCATAAGCTCCTCCATCTGCATTTCTTGAGCCATAGGATCTTCAGGCATCATTTGCTGTTGCTGCATACCGGGTCCTTCCATACCGGGTCCTTCAATCATACCTTCTCCCATGCCCATCGGCTGTTGCGGAGCTACCATTCCTGCTTCTTGTGCCATATCTAATACTCTTTCTTCCAGAGCCTCTCTCACATTCAACGTAGTTGGTACACTGTCTCCTGCTACCCTTACCATCCTGTCTTCTTCATAATTGTCAAGTATCAAAGAAATTGCCTGTTCTGACAACTGCCTTATAGCAGCCTCCATATGATTAGCTTTCTCTTTAACCCTCACGTTAGCTGCTTCCTGTAAAGCGATGATAGCTGATGCGGCCCTAACTCCCTCTGGTTGCCTACCCTGTACCACATCGTGTACTCCGAGAATTTGTTCTAACCAGAATATCAAGCTCTCCAAGTGCTGTGGTATATGAGCTGGTATTGGTACTCCCGGAATCCTGTCTACTCCGCCGTTATGAGTGAATATTGCACTACCCGGAGAGTTATCAAGCATATCAGCGTCTGCCTCGTCTAACCCAGACTCTGCTTTATTTACTATCCACTGTGAGTTAGCCATCATTCTTGTATTGTCAATCATCTGTGCCTCAAAAGAGTTTATCAACCTTTGGGCAATCTCAGCAACCTCAATCTCACCAATCCCCCAGAACTCCTTCTCGCTCGGATAGTCAACCATCTTCGCAAACGGGAACTTGTTATGCGGATAGACTGGTTCTCCCTCTTTTTCTTCGTCTTCCTCTATATCCTCTGCCTCTGGAGATTCTTCTTCATCCTCATCATACCTACCTCCAAAAACATCCAGTACAACATGTCCTGCGTAATACATTATACAAACATTTCCATCTTCGTCCCTGAAGCCGTACTCTACTAGAGTTGCTACTTCTTCGCCAGTGTCTTTGGCTCTGCCCTGAAGGTCTTCCGTCTCATGCCAATCACTGTCAGGTATTACCACATGACCTTTATTCGGCCACCTTCGCATAATATATTCTATCGATTTAGGCATTTTCACAAAGTAATAGTCCATATCCTCTAAAGTGTATGCCCTCGGGTCAGGATAAAAATTCATCGGATGTACTACAGTGTATTCTACATCACCTAACCCATCCTTTAATTCCGGATTCCAGACAATTTTGAAAAGTGCTGTTCCATACTTCAGCATATGGATGACAGCCTCTCTCAGTCTTTCCTGCCTCATATAGTTCGTATACCACAGGTAGTCTAACGCAGCCTGTATTTTGTCTGCCAGACCCTTATCGTCAGGGCTCTGTCTTGGCTGAACATGTACTTTCGGATTGTTGTCAGTTAGTCTCGGTACTAGAGACTGAATAATTGCAAAAATAAAATTCAACACAGGGGCAGACCTGTCTTCCGGGACTACCTCCTGCCACTGCTGACTCCTGTAAATCTCGTCAAACCGTCTCCACTTCCTGTGCAGATGCTCGTTCTGAAAATCTACCTTAGAAGTGTCTGCAAGATGAAACCGTTGTTCAGCTATTTCCAACAGCTCATTTTCTTCTTCGGTATTATGGTCCCGTGTTCCTTCGTGTTTTACTTTCTGTTTTTTGTTTCTGACCCACGGCAGTTGAAAAGACATCTACCTTACCACTCCTATGTTTTGTGTCTTTGTCCTTCTTCGTCCTCTCCGGTCTTCCAGTATCGACGGGTGAGTAAACTCTCTGTACTGTCCTTCCTTCTTTGCAGGGGAAGCCTTCGGAAGTTTATTTGCGTGTATCAAGTCTAACTGGTCTGCCAGAGCGTCTGCTAAATCGTCGAACCCTGCAAACGGAAACTTTGTTAATTCCCAGAGAAGCCTCTTAACCAAATCATAATCTTCTCCCCTTGCACTTCTACGCTTCAAACTCCTCGGGCAAAAGAACCCATTCTTCAAACGTGGAACAAGTCTCAAAATACGTTCTTCTTTAGTAGTTCTACTACGCCTCTTAACTTCCTCAACAGTAAAGAATTTACCTCTTTCCATCATCAGTCTCTCGAAATTGTAAATATAAGTCTGCTGAAACCCTATTGCCTCAAATCCAATCGGCAGTAAAAATCTACCTCTCTCACTATAATAATACGCCAAATCGTATAATTTGTCAAGTAACTCGTCCTCTGTGACACGTTCGTTTATACCATCTAACAGATACATATTATTGAAAGCATCATACCCACAGACGAGAATAGCTGTTCGGTCTGCGTGGTCTTCCAAACTAATCGCTGGGTCTACCGTTATAACAATATTCATATCAGATATATCCGGCAGCTCATCCAACCAGTTAATCCACTCAGCTTGAAACTTCTGGGATTCTGCTGGCGTCGGGGCTAACAGATACTGAGAACCAAACTCATATGGTCCCTTAGCGTGTAGTAAATTCTGCAATACTTCAGAGCTAAACTCCTCTGGAAAGATCGGCTTATCAATAGACGTTGGCCATATACTCACCATCCAGCTCTTCTGGTGCTCATCTATATTTGCGCCTTCGTCGTAGATATGCTGCTCTACTGTCCCCTCTGGCGCTCTAATGTGGGCAAATCGGCCAAACTCTTCTAAGATCCAAGCATACAAGTCAGCATGAGACCAGCGAGTTCCAATCACAATAAGCTCACCATCAGGATCAAGTAAGTCAAGTAAGTCCTTAAAGTAAAGAATTGACTTTTCCACCATTTCCTGAGTTCTTACCCATTCTCTGTTAATTAAGTCGTCGGCTATAATAAGTCCGTAGTGCTGTGAAACCATTGAACTATCAATCGAAGCGGCCGTAACACTTGCCTCACGAACAGCTCCCGGCCTGAGAACTGTCAGTTCATTCTGTGTATTCCTTGTAAGCCAGTCTAGCTTATCGCCCTTCTCAGCTTTCATGTAGTTATCTGCATACTGATTAATCCACCAGTCTCTCCAAGCCCACCTAAAACGTGAGTTCTGGTTAAATTGGCTTGCAATCGAACGGAGAAACTTTTGAGAGTTGTCTAACTTTGCGTTAGTTATAAGAATACGCTCATTCGGATTGCGTAGTAATTTCAGAATTGAATACGATTCAGACGCCACAGTGGACTTATAATGCCCCCGTGGGTGAAGCAAAAGTTTAAATTTATAGCCCGGAGCGTCAACATCGAGACACATTTCCTTGTGGTAGTGATCTGTTAACCTATCGAAACCCAGTAATTGTTTGGTAAAATAATGCAAATCCTCCAAAGACCTTTGTCTCGACACAGCCTTCATCTGTTCTTCTTCTTTTTCATTGTATTCAGGGAAAGCTCTCGCTTTTGTCACCTTGTTGCTCCCTTCTTGTATCTCTCGATAAGCTTTTTCTCTGCTTTATATGCCGGAGATTGGTAGTATCTGGCCTTTTTCAAGTCCGGTTTAGGTGTTTTCTCGTTCAAAAGCTCCTGAAATACACTTGACTGTGTATTTTTGGTATATCTCTCCGGTTTTGCCTGTAGATAATGCAACCAAGTGGCAAATATTGCCCCTGTAACTACGCCTATGAGCAAATTTTCCATTATTTTTCCCCTTCGCTTACCAATTTACTCAATGTAGCTTCAACAAACGCATTTTTCTCTTCGTCATCCTTGAAAACATCTACATTTACGTCAATTCCACCGCTCATTTCCACTCTCTGCTTCTCTGAGTAGACCCCGGTAAGCTCTAAAATCAGCTTTGCTTCCTTAAAACTACCCTGTTTCGCTTTAGCAGCCATAGCATTAAGGATTTGAGGCGTTTCTGCGGTCAAAGTAGACTCCAACATTTCCTTATACATGCCTTTAAACTCCGGATCACGAAGCCTCTCACATACATCAGCGACCGAACAGTCGGCTTTTTCAGCTATAGCCGAAGCTGTAAGCTGACTTTGACCCGTCTCATTTATAGCTTTCAGTACTTTCTTGTCAATTTCATTGAGTTCCACAGTCAAACCTCCTTTTAGACATACTCGTTCTATATTATATACTACACTAAAATTCACCATTTGTCAAATCATTACCAAAAGGGGCTTGACAAGAGTGGTAAAATAGGGTAAAATAGGAACAACACTAAAGGAGGTTTTAAAAATGGGTAAGAAAAAAAAGAACCAAAAGCAAAGAAACATAGAGCCGCACGAGGAAATGGAGAAGTTGACTGAGGAAACTGAGGAAAATCTCACAGAAGGGGAGCCATTTGATGCGGAGAAGCATGGAGTGCCGGGACTTGACGAGATGGCTATGAGACTACAAGTTCCGCCAGCAGAAGACCCGAATCGTGGTATTGTACTGTGGGGAAAATCCGGAAGAGTCTACTCTTGGGTAGATATTCTCTCTGCACATCTCGAATTTACCTCACAAGCAGTAATTCACATGGCAAACACGCATGAAAAGGTAAACGAGCTACTAGAGAAAGTCAAGGGGGAGATGAAGGATGAGCTTAATAAGAGGTCTAGATAGCCAACGCAGACTAACTATACCCACTGAGACACTAAGATCAATAGGAGCAGAGCCGGGAGATCTGTTAAAAATCTACGGGTCACTATCCCCAGACGGTGAAGCGTGTGTAGTAGTAAAAAAGTTCCAGTCCGGATGCACATTTTGCGATGACCCTACAGAGAGCTATGTATCCTTTGAGAGTAAGAGAATTTGCTATGAGTGTCTGGGAATGTTAAGAGAGGAGATGCTTTAATGGCTCAAGTAAAGCCAAAAAGCCTGAAAAACAAGAGAAATCCGACATACGCAACCAAAACTCCATACGAGTGTGAGGGATGCAAATGTCTAAAGTGCGACTTTGAGGGAGAATGTCACTGTATGCTGAAGGACCCGTATCTCAAAGCAAGCATTAAAAGAGAGGGAATAAAAAGCGGAGAAGGTTTCTCAATGTGCGACAACTACATGGGGGTGTTACAATGAGTAGAGAAGAGCAATTCGGAAACATCACAGGGGAAATGCTAGATATTTATATCAAGAAGAACAGAGACTACGGCAACAGCTTTGAGAAGTCATTGGAAGAGTTTGGGGATATAGCCTTTGTAGTCAGAGCAAGTGATAAAATGGAG
>PULY01000015.1 GCA_003551125.1 Candidatus Iainarchaeum sp. | reverse complement strand
GATTCCTATTCTTCGGTTACCTAACCCCTTTACTAATGTTTGTATCCGGTCACTACACTCAAGAATTATTCATGGAAGCGGGAACATTAACAGCGCCTACACCTATAGCACTGATGATATCCTCATTCGTAGTATCCTACGCAGGTATAATGCTGGGAGATGCATTACTGAGAGATATGTCGGGAAAAGGAAATTTTTTGGGAGTACTAAAAGCATCAATAATATTATTAATAATAGGAATAGGGATATCAGGAGCAGGTCACTTCGCTGCACCACAAATAGGTACTTTGGAATGGACAATGAACGAATACATAAATCAAGCGGACAGAGGAGATCTTGAAAGAGCATCTCATTACGTAGCAATGAATGAAAGAGAAGCTTATTTGGAAAAAGTGGCTAACATAACGGATGAAGAAAGACATGTATTAAGACAACTAAATATGAACCTGAATATATTGGAAGAAGAATCAACGGAAAAAGAAGCCACATTAAAAACAGAGATAACGATACGAGGAACAGTGGAAGATGTTGATATAGATGAAATGAAAGACGTAAACTTTCATTTAACCAAAGAAGAAGGAAGATGGAGATTAAAAGACGATCCATACATACCTAGATACTGAAGAATCTCAATGTAACCATAGAATCTATTTAATGTTAATGTCTCTTCAGAAAAGTTAAGAAAATTTAATAAAAGCTATTTCTTCGAGGATAAAAAAACCAAACACTTAAATAAGTATTAACCCATTATATTATACTGAACAGACCCTTTCTCCAACGCGTCACCGTTTGTTCAGGAGGACGGAGCGGCACCGTCCTCCCTATATTTACATACCTCTAGCTAGCTCTATATCCTTTAAAATTAATTAGAAATAAAGCAAAACAATACTTAGAATTCACTTATTAAATAATAAAAAAATAGAAATGGAAGTTAATGATAAAAATAAAAAATAAGGGAGGTAAACTAAATGAATCTGTTTACCGTGGTCCCACAATCTGGGCATTTTCCCTTCATCATTTTTCTACCATTCTTTGTAGTGGTTTCTTTACCATTTTTCATTTTGACCTTTTCTCTACATTTAACGCAATAAGCTTCAGTCATGTTTAATCCACCTCCATACCATCAAAAAGAGACCACTGGTATATAAGAGTTACTCCTAATTATAGGTAAAATAAGGGTAAAAACGAAAACTTAAATAAAATAAATCTATTCAATACCGTGTTAAAAATATAGATTGAAAACAGGGATGCGTATTGACTAAATACATATTTGTAACAGGGGGAGTTATGTCAGGTCTTGGAAAAGGAGTAACCGCCAGCAGCATAGCTAAATTGATCAAAGAAAAAGGATATAAAGTTTCTTGTCTGAAAATAGATCCATACGTAAACGTGGATGCTGGAACCATTCGTCCAACTGAACACGGAGAAGTATTCGTAACGGAGGACGGAGGAGAAATAGATCAAGATCTAGGTAACTACGAAAGATTTCTAAATAAAAATCACAGGAAAGAACATAACCTAACGACTGGAAAGATTTACCAAAAACTGATAAATAAAGAAAGAAAAGGAGAATATCTGGGTAAAACCGTTCAAATAATACCTCATTTAATAGAAGAAATAATTGAACATATAGAAAAAACCGGTGAAAAAGAAGATTTCCTAGTCATAGAAATCGGTGGAACGGTCGGAGACTATGAAAATATACCTTTCCTGGAAGCAGCAAGGCAGATGAGAAGAGAAAAAAGCCATAGTGAAGTTGTATTCATACATGTCACATACCTGCCTATAATAAGTGCAATAGGAGAACAGAAAACAAAACCAACTCAACATAGCGTGAAAGAACTAAGATCAGAAGGTATTATACCTGACTTTATAGTAGGAAGAAGCGAAAAACCATTGGATGAACCTAGAAAAGAGAAAATATCCTTATTCTGTGATGTGAAGAAAGAAAAAGTAATATCAGCTCCAAATGTTGATAACATCTACAAAATACCTGTTAAATTCAAAGAACAAAAACTTGGAGATAAAATATTGAATCAAACTAAACTAAAAGAAAAAAACAGTGATCTTCAGAATTGGATGAGTATGCTGGAAAAGATGGATAAAAGTAAAGATTCGGAAAAAGAAGTTAAAATAGGACTAGTGGGAAAATATATATCTTCAGGAGACTTCAGTGTAAGAGATTCCTATATATCAGTCACCGAAGCGGTTAAACATGCAGCAGGAGAACTAGAAACAAACTACAGTATAAAATGGATAGACTCAACGGATTCTGAAAAAGCGAAGAAAGAAATAGATGAAATGGATTCAGTGATAATTCCAGGTGGATTTGGAACCTCGGGAATAAAAGGAAAAATAGAAGCCATAAAAAAATGTAGAGAAGATAAAATTCCTTTCCTAGGATTATGTTTAGGTCTTCAATTAGCGGTAATCGAACACGCGAGAAACGAACTAAGTTTAAAGAAAGCTAACTCAACTGAAATAGATGAAGATACTCCTCACCCTGTTATATGTCTTCTTGAAGAGCAAAAAGAAATAGAGAATAAAGGTAACACAATGAGATTGGGATCCTATCCAGCGATTTTAAAGAAAAATACAAAAACCAAAAATCTTTACGGAGAAAAAAGAATAAATGAAAGACACAGACATAGATATGAAGTAAATCCTGAATACCACAATAAACTTGAAAAGAATTCAATGGTATTCTCAGGTAAGTCTCCCGATGGAAAACTAATTGAATTTATAGAAAGAAATAATCATCCTTTCTTCATTGCGACACAATCTCATCCGGAATTTAAATCAAGACCTGAAAAACCACATCCTTTATTTAAAGGATTAATAGAAAAAGGGATTGATAGAGCGGAAAAAAGAAACTGAATTAAATCAATTCGTAACCGAAAGATAGTTTTATATATCCGTCTTTCCTTTTTTTACTCGAAACGTTGGAGATGTTTCAACCGATATTTAAAACGGTGACGCCGAAATGCAGACACTATTAGATATGTTCAATGAAAGTGAAAAAAGGCTTTCTCAAGGACAAAAAGGACTACAAGATCTTAAATCAATTTACTCTTCAAGGAAAAAGCAAAGAAAGAGCTCTGAATTCAGTTTTCATATGAAGACATTATTCACAGCGGTAAGATCCTTGGATGCTAAAAGTGTAGATATAGAGAGAAGTAAAGAATCTCAAAGATTGGAAAGACTGGAATTCAATCCAACTATATCTGATCCTGAGATAGTTATAACTGACAAAAGAGCAAAAGCGTATTCAGCTTGGTACATGCCAAACATATACGTACCATCAAGAAATTCAGCCAAAAGGATAACTCCTGAATACTTAGTAATGGAAGGAGAAAGAAGATCAATCTATGAAGAAAATGAGAAACTAAAAAGAGACCTATATACTTACGAATTCCTATCGGATTCTCTACTTAAAGAGAACTCTAAGAAACTATTGAATAAAATGAACAATGTTAAACTAGTTATGCATGTTAAAAACAAGTTTAAACCAAGTGACTTATCAAAAATAAAGGACTCGGCACATTACTTGAAGCCAGAAAATCTATTAGTTGTGTCGGAACAGGAACTATCAAAAGAAATAAAGATGAATCTACCTCCTGGAACACGTTTCAAAGATAAAATAGATTTAAATCTACGTAAACTTGAAAATGAAATAAAAGAAACTCTTATCTAAAAATAAAAACGTTAAATACAACTCATTTTATTGAATATCCTCGGGAGAAAATTCACTTATTCTTTCCTTAATTTTACTCATAGGAAGTATCGTTTTAACTAGAGGAACCCCTTCAGCTTTAGCTATTTTCTTACCAACCTTGTCAACTTCACTTACATTGTGAAGAACTATCAAAGAAGGTTTTAACTCGGTAACTCTGACCGCTACCAGAGGACTTCTCCCCATCGATACATTTTGAAATATCAATGCTCTCTCCGTTGTGGAACCATATATATTTATGAATCTATCGCAAGGTAGTTCCACGATAGCTCTCAATGAATCTATAAGAGTACAGCCATATATCTTAGATTTATCTAACTTTTCCTCTCCAACAACCACTTCCCCATCTATTATATCCTCTACAAATTCTTTTGAACTCATTGAACCCGTTAAACTGAGTAATTCATATGGTTCTTCAACATCATCATCTCTACTCAATCTTTTAACGGTCCACCCTCCTTTCTGCTTATCTATTTCTATTATAGCTTTTACAAATCTCTGTATTATCCCTGTCCCTGGACTCTCTCTTCTATTTGATTCGTAGTCACTTATAGTGGATGAAGTTACACCTAGATGATCGGCTAATTCTGTCTGAGTAACTCCAAAAATTTCTCTCCATTTCTTCAAACTAGTGCCTGGACTTTCGGATAGAGTTATTTCTCCAGCTATCTTCAAGGGCAATTTATCCATATTTATTAATATTATTTCGATGTTTAAATAATTAACGAATCTAACTTTGAGAGTTGTGGAAGAAATTGTTTTTTATAGATATAAATTCTTTATTACGGGTTAATTAATCTGAAAAACTTGGAAAAAAGGAAAAGGGGAGAGAAAGAGGGAATTTGAGGGTAAAAAAAGGGAAAGGGGGGAAAGGGAAAGGGGGGATGGTTGGAGAGGCTTGTAAGTCAGGCTCACCCAGCCCGAAGAATGAGAGTTAATCTAACCTCTCCAGGGAAAAGGGGTACTATATATTGACTCCTTTACCTTTAAAAGGGTTTTGGACGGTTACGAAAAAGACAATTATTAAGAGTTTTTTTGATTATATGTGTAACTCTATTTTTGGAAGAGGTTTAAATGTTTAAAATTTATGCATTATTTGATCTACGCATAATGTTTTAGCGGATCTTTTTGATTCCTTTGAGTTTTTCAGTCCAATGGGAAGTTTATTATGACGTATTCTCCGACTGCTTCCACGTGTTGGAAAGGTATTATAAGTCTTCCGTCTTGGTTCGTGTATTCTTCCGCTTTTCTAGGTATTGCTTCCGGTTCTATTAGGACGCTATCTATTCTACCGCTTTTTTCGAAGTATGCGTCTATTACTTGACCTAGTTCTTTTCCTTCTGATGTTATTGCTTTTTTGTTTCTAAGTTTCTTTCCTAGTACTTGTTTCATTTTTGTCCCTCCACTACAATTATATCTCTTACGGCTTTTACTTTGTCGAAGGGTATTAAGTTTTCCTTCACGAATTCTCTTGCTTGTTTTAAGTTTCTCTTCGGAATTGAAGAGACATCTCCTTTCAATAGATAGGTTATTTTTCCTTCTTCAGTATTTATCACTACATCCTTTGCTCTACCTATATGTTTGCTATTCGAGTAAATTTTCTTTCCTTTTATTTCACTTATTTTATTCATGATTTTCACCATTTTGTAATTTTATTCTGTATTTTACAGGATGTCTCTATATTTAAGTGATTGGGTTGATTCTTCAATCGATTACTTTGATTGGTTAGAAGTAGTGGTGGTGAGGAACCTCATTTCGGGTTCCCCTTGGTTTTTCTTTTTTTAGTTTTATCCGTGATTACGCAGCTTTTTGCTCTGACTGCATCTCTTCTATCTTTTGCTGGGTTCTTTCTTTTCTATTCTTCACTTCTTCTTTTTGTGATTCCATTTGTTCTTTTCTTTCTTCTAGTTCTTTCTTTATTTCTTCTTTGTCTTTTTCTACTAATACGTTTCCAGCTGCTTTGTAAACTGAGCCTTCGGCATTCTCTACTTCTTTTATCGCTTGCTTTGTCTGTTGTAGCTGCATTTCAACACTTCTCTCCTGTGTTTGTAGTGTTTGCATTTGTCTTTGTAGGTTTTGGGCTCTTCTAGCTAACTTTTGATTTTCTTCTGGCATTTTTGTACCTCCTGTAGTTTTTAGTTTGTTTATTAATCGGTTTTAACTTCCTGTACTATTGGAGCTCTTTCCTTTGTAAGTACTTTTTTACCGCACTTAGTGCATTTAACTTCAGATATATCCTCTATTTCTTTTCCACAGTAAAAGCATTTCCATGACATTTTTCATTACCTCTTTTTGTTTTTCATTCATCTTCGGATTGTAGTTCTTCGGCTTTTTTCTTTGCTTTCTCTTTTCTTCTGACTATTCTTCTTACTTCTCTTCCGTCGGATGTTACTGGTTTGTACGCTCCTCCAGCTATCTTAGTTTTGCATTTGCTGCATTCCCATATGCCGTATCCTTTTCTTCTGAGGCTTTCTCTATTGCATTGTGGGCATTCTTGTTTTTTTCTCTGTATTTCTTCTATTTGCTTTACTTTTTTCTTTAATGGTGACCCGTATCTGGGTCCGTATCTCGATGCTGCTCCTAGTTTAGTCTTTGCCATTTTTGCTCACCTTTTCTTCATTTTTCATTTGTTAAAGTTCTTCTATTTGTTTTCTAGTTTCAGGTGCTTTTTTAACTGCTTCTTTTATTAATTTGTTTACTTCTTCTCTTTTAAATGCTCCTGATCCTCCTTTCTGTGAGGCACATACATTATCTTTGTCGTTGATGTATACTGTTAGTCTTGCGTCCTTTGATTTTTCTTCGTATATCTCTGGGTCCAGTACTATTTCATCTCCTATTTTGGCGAATGTTTTAGCTACTGGTGTGTCTCTTGTTGGTAGTTTTCCTTGGAATTCATCTCTTATTATTTTTTCATCTTCGTATTTTGGTATTTTAGCGTTTTTCAATGCTGCTACTGCTGCTATCGCTGAAGCGTCTATTATATTGCCGTCGTGGTCCATTGGGAAGATATCTACGAACACTGTCCAGATTTTTTCGCCTGGTTCTATGCATAGTTCTTCTGTTTTGACCATGTTACTTTCTCTTATTCCTCTGTCTATTACTCTTGCTGCTTCCACTGTTTTTCCTCTTGGTGGTCCTGTTTCAAACATTGGTGAAGCTACTGGTGATAGCTCTATACTTGTGATAAGTACTCCATCTTCAGGTGAGTCTGGGTATGGTGTTCCTATTCCTAATTTTGCTCCTGCTACTACTCTTGTATTTCCTAGTTTAACCATTGCGCTTCCTTCTGCTCTTCCTAGGAATCCTGGTGTTATTTCTACTTTTCTTGATTCCATTTTTTTTCTTCCGTCCAGTCTCTTTCCTTTTTTAAGTTCTCTTAGGACTCTATCTTTTTTTACGTCCCATATTAATTCGTCAGTTGACATTTTTATTCCTCCTCCTTTTCTTGTTCTATGTGTTCATATCTTTCTCTCAGTGCTCTTTTTTGTTCCTCGTAGACTTTCATACATCCATCTACTGCTAAATCAAGTGCTTCCTCGTATTCTTCCGGTGTTAGATCTCCGTCCATCTGCATCAATGTTATTTCGTCATTGTGTGGTAAATAAGCTACGGGTAGATCTGCTTGTCCTTCTTGGTCTTCGTCTTTGTTTAGGTCCAGTACCACCGTGTCCTCTATTTTTCCGGTTGCACATGCTGGTACTAAGTCTCTCATTGGTATTCCTGCATCTGCTAGTGCTACTGATGCTGCTGATAGTGCTGCTACTCTTGTTCCTGCTGCTGCTTCTATTACTGTTGCGTATATATCTATCGTTGTTTTTGGATAGTATTCAGTGAATACTGCTTTTTCAAGAGCTTCTGATGAAACTTTACTTATTTCTTTGTCTCTTCTACTTGGTGCTGGGTTCGCTCTATCGTCCACTGAGAATGGAGCTAATTTGTATTTGAATTGGATTCTTGCTTTGTAAGGGCTTCTTTCGTGTCGGGGGTAGCATGTTCTTGGTCCGTGTACGGATGCTACTACTTTGTTTCCTCCCCATTCTATGTATGCTGATCCATCAGCTCTTTTTACATATCCTGCTTTTATCTTGATTGGTCTCATTTCATCTGGCTTTCTGCCATCCAGTCTTTTTCCTTTTTTCATTAGTTTTTTTGTCTTTTTTGCCATTGTTAATCACTCCCTTGTTCTAGGTATTTTTTTATTTTTTCAGTCAGCCCCGTTTCGTGGGCTTGTTCTTCTATTTTTTCTATGGCTTTTTCAGTTTTTCTGGAGTCTCCTCCTTTTATCCATATTCTTCCGTTGGCTCCTACGAATATCTTTGAGCCGGTTTTTTCCTTTATCATTGAGATCATTGATGCGTTTTTTCCTATTACTCTTTCTGTTACTGCTGGATTTATCTCTATCATGTTTCCTCCGTAGAATTTTCTTCCATTTCTTAATGATGTGTCCTTTACTTCATCAACATCTCCTATTTCTATGCTAATTAAGTCTTTGAGTTTGTATTCGTCATCCGCTTCATCTGTTGATAGGAATGCATCGTAAGGTGAGTTTAAATCTACTACGTATCCACCGTATTTTACGGATG
>PULY01000007.1 GCA_003551125.1 Candidatus Iainarchaeum sp. | reverse complement strand
TCTCCAGGTATTATTTCTCCTGAAACGTTTAATTTATCACATTTTATGTCTGTAGCCATTGAGGTACTTTCTGATGGCATTCTACCTGTCACATTAACCATTAATCTATCTTCCCAACAGTTTAAAGATACTTTGTATGCTCCATTTGTTCTTGGGAGGCTTATTCTTTTCTTTAACGTTTCATTCTGGTTTTGAACTGTTTCTAACCCTTTATGAATATTTCTATTTATATATTGAGTTATTTCCTCTACTTTATCTCTTATTAATCTTGTTCTGGCATTTTGAGCTTGTGCCTGAACTGTGAAATACGCGGTAACCATTATAATTGCCATTACTGCGTATCTTATTGAAACTGTAGCTGTTATAGGCGCCATATTATCCTTTCCTCTAATTTAAAAGGGTTTAAATTTTTGTTTTTGTCTTTGTGGTTCTTCAAGTGTTATATTAATAGAGAAATCAATAAATAAGTTTCCCTTTTGAATTTCAGTACTTTTATTGAATTTATATTTTTCCTTATTTTTTCAGCAGAAGTCAATGGATATAACTGGTTTACCTTCTTCGTTTATACCTTTTTTTTCCATTAAAACATTGGTTCTTGGTCCTCCTCTTCCTCTTATACATTTACCTTGCCAAACTAACTCAACGTTAGGATAACATAAGGTTAATATAGCTGTTCCTGGTGCTCCTGTTGAGCCAGCATATAATTGGGAATATTCTCCTATTTTGCTTCCTATTATGTTGGTCCTTTCATCTAGTATATATTCTAAATCTTCAGTACAATTTATAGGGGTTTCTATGTCATTGGGTTCTGGTATATAGCCAATTACAGCTGTTCCTTGTTGAAAATTAAAGATTATTTTATCATTATCTTCTTCTAACCGAATACTCCCTTCAGGTATGTGTAAATTGAAAGAATTTCTAAATCCAATTTCTCCGTGAATAGTTTGTCTCATTGCATAGTCAAGGCTCTCCATCTGATTGACCATGTTTTGTGCTTTTGGACCTTCTCCAAGCCTATCTATATGAGGGTAAGCCCAGAAATAAGCTGCGGAGGTAGTTATAACTACTATTCCTACTAGTAAAACGTATGAAATTACGGGAGTTATCCCTTTATTATTCACTTTTACACCTTTTTCTTTTCAGATTTATTTCTCAATCTAATATATTCTTTACAGTTATAAGTCATTAGGTAAATAAAAGTGTTTACTGAAGAAACTAATGGATATAGAAAAGAGATAAAATTAATATACGAAAGAATAGTAATTTATTGTTGAGGAATATATCTTAAGGATCAGATTACTTATGGTTGGAAACCAAGATGAAGAACTGAGAGCAGTAGGGATAATCCCGGATGGTAATAGGAGATATGCAGAAAGAAATAATATTTCGTACAAAGAAGCTTATCAAAGAGGCTTTGAAAAAGGACAAGAAGTTTTCAACTGGTGTATTAATCATTCCACTATAGATAAAGCTGTTATATATGCTTTGAGCACTGAGAATCTCTCCAGATCGGGATCTGAACTTGAAACTCTCATTGAATTATATAAAGAAAATTTAGAGAAATTAACTGAATCGAACGATATTCATGATAATGGAGTTAATGTCAAAATTATAGGTAGAAGAGATTTGATTACTCCTATCGAAGAACAAATAAACAAAATTGAGGAAGTTACAAGTGAATACAATGATTATGATTTAAGAATAGCTATTGGATATGGAAGTAGAGCTGAAATTGTAGATGCTGTTTCCAAGTTAAATAAAAAGGGAAAGGAAATAAATGAAGAAAATCTGAAGAGTGAGCTTTACTCTGAATTTGATCTTGATTTAATCATAAGAACGGGAAGATATCAAAGGCTCAGTAACTTTCAATTATGGCAATCAGCTTACGCTGAACTATATTTTACAGATAAATTGTGGCCTGAGTTTAATAAAGAAGAATTTAATAAAGCTTTGGAATTCTATGAAGATACTAAAAGAAAATTTGGAAGATAAAAATTAATCAATCTTCTTTCAATTTAACTATCTTATTTCTACCTTTCTTATCTCTAATTATTTTATCTTCTTTTTCCATTTTACTGAGTAATTCACTTGTTTTTGCAGCTGAGAAACCAGTTTCTTTTTTTATTTCTGATTGATAAACTTCTTCTTTTTCTTTCAAGATATCTATAATTTCTTCTTCATCAGTTTTAATGTGTTTTCTATCTTTTTCTTCATCTTCAATGGGTTTCTGTGTATAGTCAGAACCTCTCGCTTCTTCACTTCTTTTTTTCAGAAAGTAAGTTAATGATATCATTGTTACAAATACGAGAATTGCTAGGTATATGGTTAATTCACTGGCTTCTTCTTCCCCTATTATAGGTCTGTAGTCCGGATCTTCTGGATCAGTTACATTTTCTTCAATTGGTTCTTCCACTAGAGAATCTTCAGGCAGAGGTATTTCTCCATATTCATCGTATTCTGGTAGTGGTTCAATTGGGAATAAATAATCTTCTTCTGGGGTTAATATAAAATCTATTCTTCTAGATTCTTCTTCAGTTATTGAAAGGTTTTGAGATGAGCTTAAATCATCATGACTAACGTAAAAGAAATATTCTCCTTCTTCTAATTCTATTGAATACATTCCAGACTCATTAAGAACTTCTTGATGAATTAGTTCATTACTGTTTATGTCTCTAGTTACTTGTATCATTGCAGGAACTGTTTCTAAGTCGCTCCATCTGTAAACGGTTCCATGAACTTCCGCTGCAAATCCTAAGTTCATCAATAGTGCTAAGATGAAGAATATTTTGAATTTATTCATGAAATTCTTTTTCTTTAGATACATTGGCTTATAATTGTTCTTTATGTTATTTATTTTTAATGTAATCAGGATAATTAAATTCACTTGTTTTAGCTCTAAATTAATTAAAAGTTCTTTAAAGATTCTTTTAGGCAAATATAGTGTATTTTAGTATCTCTATTTTTACTTGTGAACTTTTATGAACTATTTTAATTAAAAAAAAGCCCTTATGAATCTTTAAAATTCAATTGAACGGTGAAAGGTTTATAAATGTGAATAAATAAGTTTCTATGTAAATAAGATACTTAGGAGGTGTCCCATATGAATATGAAAAAGATGGTTTCCGTGGTCGCTGCCTTAATAATTTCAGTGTCTTTAATTTCAGCCACAGTAGTTTTGGCACAAGGACCACCAATTAACAGAACAAATAATGAACAAGAAAATCAAGCACCAAGCGGAGAAGAATACTTGCCTGAAAATGGAGAAGAGTATATTCCAGAGATAGATCCAACTGAAGGAAGAGGTCAAGGAATTGGAGAAAGAGTAAAAGGAATTGTAGGTGAAAAAGTAGAAGAGATACATGAAATGATAAACGGACAGAATATATCAGGAGAAGAGATCTCAGGAATAGCAAGACAAATAGGAGTACAAGTGGAAGATGTAGTAAGAGTAGAAGTAAGAAATATAAAAAACCAAACTAGGCAAAGAATTGAAGAAGAACAAAACCCATCAGAAAAAATGAGAATGCAGGTACAACAAGCAAAAGCAAGCAGATACGACTACGCATACGACAATTTCGTTACGGAAGGAAGAGAAAAAATCAATGAATTAAGAGAAAGAGGAAAAGACGTAGAAGAACTTAATAGAACACTAAACGAAGTTTCAGAGCACTACATGGAAACATACAGAGCTGAAAATCCTGAAGAAAGAGCTCAAGAAATGAAAGAAAAAGCACAGCAATTCAGAGAGGAATTCCAAGCAGTTGCAGGTGAAGATGCGGAAGAAATTCAAGCAAGCGCCAGAGAAAAAGCTCAAGAAGCCCAAGAACAAATGCAAGTAGTGAGAGCTGAAGCGTGGGAAAATGTAAAGAGTGCAGCTCTAAATGTATTCAATAACAGAATAAATGCAGCAGAAAACAAGATAAACGCATATGAACAAGCAGGTTTCGATACCAGTGAAATGGAAACAGTTTTAAGTGAATTAAAAGAAATGGAAACAGATTTAGAAGAAGCCTACGAAGAACAAAATAGAGAAAAAATCCAAGAAGTAAACACTAATATAAGAGAAAAATGGCTAGAAATAATGAAAGCACAGCCAGAAGATAGAGCACAGGAATATGAGGAAGCTACAGAAAGATTAGAAGAAATAGCTCAAGAAACTGAGAACTTAATAGAAACAGCTAGAGCAGCAGGATTAGATGTAGCGGAAGCAGAAGCATCTCAAGAAGGAATAGAAAATGGTTTGGAAAGAGCAAGAGAAGCAATAAATGAAGGTAACTACGAAGAGGCTAAACAAGAAATAGAACAAATTAGAAATCAATTCAGAGAATACAGAGAAAGTTCAGAGAATCTAGCTAGACAATTGAGAGAGCAAATGCAAGCAGGAGGACCGGAGGAGTGATAAAATGAGTATAAAAAAATTAATACCTCTCGTAATTCTCGGCGTGCTGTTAGTTAGTATAGGATGCATAGGTCCATTTGCTGAGGAACCGGAAGATCCAACAATTCCAGACGAAGAGACTTATGAAGATATGGAAGAAAGATTGGAGTCTCTTGAAAGAACCTTGGATTCAGTTTTAATGGAATTAGAGGATCTGGATCTCGAAGGATTCACGGTTGACGATGATCTATGAGCATCGTCTAAACCCTTTTTCTTATTATTTTATTTCTTATTTTTTATCAAATAATCTAAACCCATGAGCCAAAATCTAGGTCTTTTCAGAATCTCTTTTTTAAGTTTTTCAGGATGGTCCATATCTCCATATTTCTCTATTATCTTATCAGCATCTTTTCTATTCATTTTCTCTATTAATCTTTCTTTATCTGTTCTATTCAAATATTTCCTAATCTTTAAATGTGTTTTTAAGTCTTTATTTATCTTTTTTTGTTTTTTAATATAGGATTTGAGGTTTTTCTCTTCAATTGCTTCGGATAAGTTTTCAGCGGATTTACACCCTATTACTACTCCTCCTCCCGTGGTTGCTTTATTTTGTCCAGCTGCATCTCCAACTAAAGCCCAATTTCTCCCAACTATCTTTTTGCTTGAATCAAATATTGGTATAGGTGCAGATTCTTCTCTTTCTACTTTATCCTTATCTATTTGTATGTCTTCTGAGTTCAAGAATTCATTGAATGCTTTTTTAGGGTTTTTATTGAATGTTCCTATTCCTATTTTAGCTTTATCCTTACTTAAAGGTATTATCCATCCGAAGAAATTTGGAGTGTACTTCCCCATGTAAAGTTCCACGTAATCTGAATCCACTTTGGCTTCAGTAATTATTTGATAAGTTGAATAAAACTGGTTTATGAAACTTTTTTCTTTTGCTACCTGTGATATTGCTCCATCCGCTCCAATCAGTATTTTTTCATTATTTTTTTTCTTTGGTTTCCAAGTTTTTCCTGTTTTCAATTCAACTCCTTTTTTTACTGCTTGTTTTCTCAGTTTCTTTTTCATTTTTTTCATGTCAAGTACGTAAGCCTGAGTTTCTTCTTTACTTATTGTGAGTTGTCTTTCACCAGCTTTTATTTTAGCTCCTTTAACTTCATTCATAATGGCTTTCTTATAAGGTAGATTCAAGCTCTGTAACCCTGTCTTTGATATGAGACCACCACATGTTTTTCTCTTCACTTCTTCATTCTTTTCCCATAGCTCCGTTCCTTCTCCGAGTTTTTTAGCGAGATATGTTCCTATAATGCCTCCACCTATTATTTTTACATCCATTTTTTCAACCTGATTTATTTGTTGGTTTGATTGTTTTTGAGAGTAACTTTTATTAAGGAGGGGGTCAAAAAGTTTATTGCTTGGCGGCCATAGCGGAAGGGCAACACCCGGACTCATTTCGAACCCGGAAGTTAAGTCTTCCAGCGACTGGCTGAGTACTGCTTTCTAGTGGGAAATGCGGTAAGCTGCCAAGTTTCTCTTTATGTGTTTTTATTTTTGCTTGATAAGTCTTTTTTAGGTAATAATTATTAAGTTGTAGAATTTTAATATAATTAGCACCGTGATGAAGACACCAGGCTGATTGATTTTCAATGAAATTGATTTTGAGTTCTGAACGGTGTTTACAGTTGTTTTGAATTAATTTCTATGAGGACCAATCTTTAACCACTTTTATCAGTAGTCCAATAAATAACAAGTATATTGGCCACCACATTTGTTCTTTTCCGGAAAATCTAGCTCCCCAGAATATTCCTAATGTAAAGATAGTCAGGGTGTATAGAATTATGAATGAGGCTACGTCTTCTATTGAACTGAATATATCGTTGAATACTGTCTTGACTATGCCCATGCTTTTTTACGGTTATTCGTGCAATAAATACTTTTTTATATTTCTATTTTCTGTGCCTTTGGAGATTCTATTTCTCCATTTTCACTTGCTTCAAATTCTTTAACCCTTTCTAAGATATGTGTTTTTTCTTTTAATCCTTCAAGCACTTTGTTAGCTCTTTCAAGCGATTCACATAGTTTTTCTATTTCATCTCTTGTTTCTATTATTTCTTGGCTCGCTTGATTTTCTCCTATATCACTGTTTTGAAGGATTCTTTCTTTGCTGTCCGTTATTTCTGTTTCTATTACTTCTTCTTGATTATCGTCTGCATAGGGGTCGTGTAGTATCTCTGCATGGTTTTTTCCTTCGTATTCTTTTTCTTTTCTTTCCTTTTTCATTTGTTGGGCTTCCAGTATTTTTTCTTGGGCTTCTTGTTCGTATTTTTTCATTATTTTGTTCATTAGCGGCATATTTTACTCACCTGCATCACCGTTGTTTCTCCTGAAGACCAGGAGATTATTAGATGTATATAGAATAAGAGAAAAGTCATTTATAAATGTTTTGTTGGGGGGTGATTGTTTTTGGTTGTGTTTTTTGATGATCGTCGTGATTTCGTGAGTCGTTGTTTGTTTTGGTGTTATAGTTTATCATTTTTTTTGGTTAGTGGATGTATTAGATATCTTTTTGATTTTCTTTTTGGTCATTCTAGCTCTTTTTTTATCTCTTTAAATAGGTTTATAAGTGCGTATGATTCTTTTTTCTTCATGAAAGATTTATTAAGCACTCTTCTAGTTATTTCCTTTGTTTCTTTTGGTTTTTTTATTTCTTCAAGCTTATCTATTATGTTATCTATATATTCAAATAGTTTCTCTTTTTCTTTGGATCCTTCAGTTTTTTTCTGTTCTTCTCCTATTTCTTTATTGGCTTTATCTATTTCATATAGGAATACTGTTGCTGCATGAGTTATATTCATGATGGGATAATCTTTATCGGTTGGTATGTGTGCTACTACGTCACATTTTTCAAGTTCTTCATTGGTTAGTCCTTTTCCTTCCCTTCCCAATATAAGAGCTCTCTCTCCTTTTGTTTCTTTTATGTTTTCACGCAGTTGAACTGGTGTTAGATATGTTCTTTTCCAGTTGTAGTTATCAGGTATTTTTCCCGTGGTGCCTATCATCTGATTTGTTTCTTTTTTGACTTCTTCTAGATTATTCAATCTTCTAGCGTTTTTAACTATTTCATAAGCATGCTTTGCTCTCGCTATTGTCTCTCCAGTTTCAACTTTGCATTGAGGATTTATTAGAATTAGTTCTTTTTCTCCAAAGTTGCTCATAACCCTTGCTAAAGCACCTATGTTCCCTGAAGTTTCTGGTTCCACGAATACTACTTTCATTATTTCTTACCTTTCTTATTTTTTTCTCTTAGTCTCTTTCCTACTTCCACAATTGCTTCCATATCCTCTTTTGTTAGACCTGTTGATTCAAAGCTTTTTGCTTCTTCTTCAACGATTGCTTTTCCTATTTTTTCTTTCATTTCTTCTATTTCTTTTTCAACGCTTTCCGCTTTTCTACCCGTTGATTTTTCTATTATTTCCTTGATTTTTTCCTGAATTGGCTTTGGAAATCTTTTTATACCTTTTCTTTTCATTAAATGCTCTACAGATTCTTTTACTGGTCTTTTGGAAGGTTTTCTAGCTTCCTTTTTTCTTTTTATTGACATTTTATCATTCCTTCAAAATTCAAAACTTTCTCTTTCTTTTTTTTCTTTTTTTCTTAGTTTACCTATTTTTCTTTGTATTTTATCTACTTTCCTCGGATTTTCTCCTCTGTGTTTATTTTTCCTTTTCTGTAGATTTTCTATTTTTTTACTTGTGCTTTTGAATACCATTTTATCACCTATATATTTTTTTTGTTTCATTTGTTTTATTTTTTTCCCTCGAGTAAATGTAAATATTCTCTTATTTCTTGAGATTTTATCCCACATCCCGCAAATTTTGCCGCGTATAGGCTTCCTTCAAGTAATTCTTTGCTTCTTTCTGAGAAGTAACCGTCTTCGTAGGCTATTGCTATTATCTCTGAACTTCTCATTATGTTTTTATTTTTTGTCTTTTTCTTTATCTTTC
>PULY01000030.1 GCA_003551125.1 Candidatus Iainarchaeum sp. | reverse complement strand
GCATTTCAGGTGACTTCTTCTTTATCCTGAAAAGTTCGTCCATCTTTTTGAATTCATCCGGATATGAGACCCCGTCCCTTGGTTGCGACATGGCGATGGCCTTTTTGAATGATTCTGCAGACGTTTCGTCGGATATCAGTGATAGAGCTTCTTCGTAAATCTGATTACGATCGAATATTTTCTTAGAGTCGATATCGTGTTCACGAGATAGGTGGTCCCGAAGTTCCTCCTTTTCATCGAACGAGGTTTCCTTCCCACATATCGAGCAGAAATAAACCCCATCGTATCCATATCCAACGAACATGGTTCCTATATCAACGTTCTCCGAAAGATATTCTTCATCTCTTTCAGGTTGTATCTCTTCTACAAACTGAAATTCATATCCAAAGATTTCTTTTTGCAAATTTTCCCCCTCTATAATAAATGCATACACTACAACAACTCTTCTCTATCCTCTGCACCTTTGTCTTGATCTGCATCGACTACTTTGTCGGGTACCTGTGCATTTTTTGTCCAGCTTTCTCTCCATCTCTTGGAAGTTTTCAAGCTCTCTGCACCGTGGGTAGTATGTCTTTCCCTAATCTTGCATAGGAAAGGTGTGTTAACACTATCTCCAGCAACGACACTCTGTCCAGGTGTCAACCCTGGAAGTTCACTCAAAAGATCCTCGCCTACACTCTCAACTGCTCTCCGAATAGCGTCTTGATCATTAGGATTCTGTATTTGCATAATGATCTGTGTTTTACACTGAGATAATATATCATCATCGATTTTACTCGGCCTTTGGCTTATCACACCTATACCGAAACCAAACTTTCTTCCTTCACTGAGTATGGTCCTTAAAATTGGTAATGACCTTGATTCACCGTTTGCAGGAGCAAACCTATGCCCTTCTTCAAGAATCGCGAAGACAGGAAAGTCTAGCTGAGTGTCTCTATTTCTTTCGCAATTGATTCTCTCCCGGTATATCTTCCTGAACAAGATATTTACAATTAATTGTTGGTCTATAGCACTTATTGTATCCAGCTGAAGGATACTAACTCTACCTGGTTCTAACAACTCAGATATCGAAAGATTCCGACTGTGATCAAAGAGTTCTCTATCGAAAGCGTTCCTCAATCTCCAAGTCAAAGCATCTGAAATTGCATCAGAACCATCTTCAGGTATACATTCTGATATCAAATCATTAACTGAATAATACTGACCGTAATCATCGCTACTTTGTATTCTATTCCATGCTTCTCTAAGACGCTGCTCCTGAGCATCACTGGGATTATGTAGTGATGATATGATCTCCCTAAAACTAAGTTCAGCGAATCTTATCCTGATGTCTTCAGGTCCCCATATACTTACTTTAGGCTTATAACCATCGTTTCCTTTGAATTCCTCCATCTTCTCTATTTCTTTCAGAGTATGGTACTCTGCATGAGGATCCAATATCAACATAGCAGCTCTTGAGTCGGGTTTCATAAGCTCTTCTGCTATCACAGAACATGTGTAGGATTTCCCGCTACCAGTTGATGCCAATATAGAAAGATGTGTTGACGTGAAATTATCGACAGGCAATTTTATGTCCACAGCACCAGCATTTCTGTGTAGCAAATCGCCTATAAATGCCTCTGCAACATCTTCTATATTGGTTAAAAATTTCTCAAGATCATCATCGGGTGCCAATTCTACCTTTGTTCCTGATTTAGGTACTATCCTTGGATTAGTAAAATCGTTCAACCTAGTATCATAGTACCCGATTATTTTTGCTGTCATCCTATATAGTTCCATGTCCTCCGATATGACACCTAATTTCTTTGCTACATGCTTCGGATTAACTTCTGGATCCGCCAAGAAACTATCAGGATATCCTCTACATTCATCTCTATTTATAACTCTAGCGAAGATTTTATGGGTCTTCGAAAATAAGTCACTATCTTCATCTTCTGTCTCTAATGAGACATTATAATAAACAAATTCACCGGTTTTTAACTTTTCATCATCTGGTGTTATGAACTTGAATTCATTTGCTTCTCTTCCAGGTTCTGAAACTATTCCTATCGGCATTTTTAAACCCCCTTAATACGTTTTGAAAATTCAATATTTTTCTGGATCACTTCTAGTGTTTTTTCCTCGTCTGGTTTCATATCTTTGAGTTGATCTATTATTTTAGATAACAAATCTGTACCAAATGGACCTGCTAATTCCATCAAATTTTGATAGTACCCCAGATTTATCTCACCATCGACTTCATGAAACTTTAAAAAATCTTTATCAGATAACGTTCTCACTATATCATCGATCTCGATAGTCCATGGAGGAACACAGTGTTCATTAGAACAAAATTCATCATCATCAACCTCGCAATAACCCAACAGAGCGATACCTGCAAGAGTCATCTTCTCTTCTATATACGAGGGGTGGAATAACTCTTGTTCATGCGGTTCTGCCAATTTGGGTCCCGTCCTTCCTTGGTCAGGATCCAGTATTTGTGAATCATATATCACTCCGATCAAGTGAATGTTTTTTCCGTCAATTTCCTTTTCGATGTAAACAAACTGTCCAAAACTATGGTCTGCAGGTGTTGGTGGATTGTCTTTATCCCTTTTTCTGTAGATCTCGCAAGTGTAATCTATGTGCGAATTCGAGCCTATAACTTTACCAATTTTTTTACTAACCATTATCTTCTCCTCCTTTTTTTACTCTTAGCTTTTTTGTTCCATCTTAATTCTATATCGTTTTCTTCCGAAAATTTTTGATACATCCGTAAGAATCTCTCTCTATCCTTACCATTGATAACAGCATCTGCATCTGCTTGCTGCAATATTTCTGGAAAACCTCTACCTATGGCATTTTCAGCCCTAATAACATCCATTGTGTATTCTAAAAACCCATCTTCGAATATCCATCTCGGCATCTCTATCCTATCCAATTGTGGGCCCCCTCCAGTATTCAAATATGTAAACATTATATCTTCCGAAAAGTCAAAGTGTTCTCCCTGATGATCAGCTTTCAACCATTTAGTAGTTTTACTTTGCAAACTGTTGAACAATATCGTCCTGTCCCCCCAGTTATCAGTCAAATGTGATACGAATTGATAGTCATGGATAAGAAATTCTTCACTTTGAGTAATCAAATCTAAATTTATTATCATTTTCTTCAGTTCTGTAGCGTTAGACCCTCCTACATATCCAACAACTGGAATTTTATGTTTACGACTAGAAGCTAAAAGTTCTCCCATCGCTCGTCCATATCTCTCCTTCTTATCGGGATCTAGATGTGTTATAAACCAGATCAGCAAACTGCCGTCATAGAAGAATACAGGAGGCTCGTCTTCACTTTTGTATTGTTCCATACCTTCTTTGAGTAACCTTGTTTCAATTTCGAATCTCCTAACATGGACCTCTTGATCATCGAGTTTAGCATAATCTGTATCACTATCCTTCATCATCAAATCATCAGTACTTAAAATCTCAGTTTCAACTTTTCTATCATAAGACCCACCTTCCTTGTGCCTATTAATAATCCTAGCAACTTGAACGAGTCCTATAGGTCTATCAAACTCCGGTGTTGGATTGATTTGTGACCCATCTACACCTACTGTAGTAATATCCTCCAATTTTGTTCTAGCCCATTTATTCACCGTCTGATGTGATCCCCAATTAGAAGAATCTTCAAAGTGAACAATCACACTATCATGTTGTCTAAATTCCGAAGAAGGTACCGCACCGGGATAATCGTATTTACTCAGCTTTTCAGTTATTTTTTCTAAAAAAAAATTCTTCTTCAACCCCTTCAAAACTCGGATGTATTTATTGATCAGATCCAGATCACCTATACTTTCGGATTTCAAATCCTCTTTCCTTTCTTCGAATTGCCGGACTATTTTTTCGGGGTATAAAGGCATTAACCATTCACCACCTTAGTTTCATCATTTATTTTTTCCAACTTTATGACGTATTGTGTCATACTTTCGAAGGTCTCATCATGGCTTATAACAAATAGCTGTGAAAAACCACTTAGGTTTCTTAACTGTTCTACCAAATTATCCTTTTTACTTTCGTCCAAGTTTACTGTAGGTTCATCCAAGAATACTACATCCATATTACTAAGGAGTTTGAGTACTGCTAATCTAACTGAAAGAGCAGCGCACATCTGTTCACCACCGCTCAATTTGTTGAAAGTTCTCTTTTCTCCAGCAACATTTATGATTATCTCATAGTCTTTTGTCCAAGAAAGTTCTTCAGAGGGATTACCTCTAAGTTCCCTGTATATCTGGTCGGCCTGTTGTGAGATTTCACCAACTAAAATCTCTGTAACTAGAGGTCTAGAATCATCATATGTCTGTCTGATGAAATTCCCAAATTCAATATCACGTTCCAATTCTTGACTCTCAACTTCTTTTTTTTCTAGTTCTTTTTCGAACTCTTCCAACTCTTCAATCTTTCCCTCTAACGTATCTAATCGTTTCTTTTTTTCTTCAATCTTTGCTTCGTGTTTGTTCTTAATTTCCTTTTGTTTTTCCAGTTCCTTTTTAATTTCTTCCAGTTCATCTTCGTCGAATTTTTCTTCTTTTTCTTCTAGTTCTTCCTTTATTTTTTTTATCTTTTTGGTAATTTCTTTGATATCATTATTTTTTTCTTCTAATTTCTTTTTTCTCTGGTCTAACTTTTCAGCAAGGTTTTCATTCTTTATATATTTGTCATAGGACTCTTCAAGTTCGTCTTTTTCATTTTTGATCTCTTTTATCTGTTTTTTTAAATCTCCGAATTCCTCGATTTTCTCGTTTAAATGGTCTTTTTGTTTGGATTTCTTTTCAATCCTATCAAGAACATCCTCTAATTCCAGCTTCGCATCTTTGTTATCTTCGTACCTCGTTTGAGCTCTATCATACTTCCCTTTTGGATTGTCCAATTTTTCAATCTTTTCTTTTAAATCTTCTTTCTCTGCGATTTGCTCATTTAGTTGTTTTATTTCTTCTTGAAGTTCATCATATTTTTCTTCTAATTCATCTATCTTTTCATCATGTTCTTCAAGTCTATTGGTGAGATCATTAAGTCTTTGAACCTGTTTCTGCGCTTTTTTAGCATCTTCAATCTTATTTATGATATCTTTAAGCTCAGCCTCGTTCTTATCAATCTCCTCTTTTGTTTCCTGAATCAACACCTTTTTCTTTTCTATGATCTTTTTCCTTTTTTCCTCAGATAATTTTTGGTCACATGTTGGACATTCTGCTCCTTCAGTTTCTTCAAGTTTTCCGATAGCTTCCTTTTCCTTTTTCACGTCATTCTTACAGATAGATTCCCTCTTTAGTAGTTCATCTTTCTTTTCTATCAAATTAGAAAGTTGTTCAGCTTTCCCCTTCAACCCTTTAATTTCATCGATCTTCTGATCTAGTTCCTTGAAATCATTTTTTTCTTTTTCTAAATTTTTCTCGATCTGTTTTATCAGCTTCTCTTTATCATCTAATTCTTTCTCTTTATCCTCAATTTGTTTAAATTTCTCATCAAGTTTTTCTTGTTTTTTAACTTTAGGTTTCAATTCGAGCATCAAGGCTTCATTTTTCTTTGCGATTTCTACTTTATCTTTTAGATTCTCTTTTTCAGTTTCTGAGGATGATAAACACTTTTCTATTTCGCTGAGTTCCTGCACTAATTCTTCTTTATCCTCTTTTATTTTTCGTAACTCTTCAAGTTCATCTTCTTTCCTTTTGTATTCCTTATAATCCTCTTCATTATTCTCAACGATTGCTTTTGCTTTTTTAGCTTCTTCATAGTTTTCTTTGTATTCATTGAGCGATTTATTTTTACTTTTTAGTAGCTCTTTTTTTGAGGACAACTTATTTCTTTTGTTCTCTATGAACCTCTTTAAAGTGTCTAGTTCTTCTTTGTTCTCCTTTAAACTGTCAATCTGTTTTTCAGCATGATTTTTCTTTTCTTTGGATTTATGGATTAGATTCTCCAACTCAACTTTTTCTTCCTTTTTTTCCGGTAGATATTCTACTTTAGCTTTTAATGTAGTGATGTCAAGCT
Source organism: Candidatus Iainarchaeum sp. (assembly GCA_003551125.1). Classification (GTDB taxonomy): domain Archaea; phylum B1Sed10-29; class B1Sed10-29; order B1Sed10-29; family B1Sed10-29; genus B1Sed10-29. The sequence goes on along the minus strand of PULY01000030.1, from coordinate 3,190 downwards.
CGATATCACTCCTTTCGTTCTCTAAAACATCTACTACCCCTTTCATATCGTTCCATAAATCCCTATAAATATCCACTTCTAGAAGAGGGTTAAACACATCTCCTCTTTTTTTCGGAGGCAGTGCAAAATCGTTGGTAAATTTCCCCTGTGGTACTCCAATACTTGATTTCCATAAAGTGTCCAAATCCATCGATTCTGGAACACCTAACTGTTCTTTTATCCAACTTTTAACTTCTTCTTTCCCTGATAATTTTAGTTTAGCGTTGTCCTCGACCCTATAAACATCATAGTTACTATTATTAACGTATCTCTCAATCGTATATTTTTTCCCATCTAGATCCGATATGAAGGTTACTCTTGCTTTACCTGACCTTTCACCATCCCTTAATAGATCCCCCTTGGTTAGAGACGATTGATAATAATCGAACATCGTGAAACCTATAGCTTCACATATCGTTGATTTTCCAGAACCATTCTCTCCTATTATGGCGTTGACAGAGTCCTCAAATTCTATATATGTAGGTGGGGAACTATAACTTTTAAAATTATCCAATTCAACGTCCGTTATTTTCATTATTTTTCACCTCCGTTAGTGGGGAATAATTCCCTTCGTTTCTTCTTTAGACTTTCCGCTATAATCTCCTCATGTTCTTCCGCTATCAACTCATTTTTAACGGATACCAATATCTTAGAAACCTCTTCTTTTTTCTCTCTATAACGAGAATCTTCTCCAGCTTTCATCTTGAAAACGGCTTTCTCTACGGCATCTCTATTCAATTGTCCGTTCTCATCAAATACATCATCTTTACCCCCTTCAAATTCATCTAGGACAGCTTCCGTATCTATGGATTCAGTAGAATCAACCAACTGCACTTTGATAGCTTCCATTTTCTCTTCGACAATATCAATAAATTCTTCTATATCCAGAGCTGACCTGCTGAACTGTAAAAGACCTTTAAGCCGTAAATCGACGACAGGATTCCTTTTTTCACCTCTTTTTTTATGATGGTTTCTTTGTTGGACCGATTCTAAACCTCCGATTTCATCACTAACTTTATCTTCGAAACTTCTGAGTAATTCATCTCTGTTTTTGCAACGATTAACATCAAATTCTATACGGTAAAAGGGACGTCTTTTAGACAACCTATGTTCACTATCAAAACCATCTTCCGAAATTTTAGTGATATAATAACCAAGCCGCCATGTCGATTCTCTAGTAGTATGTGCTTCTAAAGAGCCAGGATTGAATATCCAATCCCCGTGACTGTAGTTCTTGTGTAGATGTCCTAAAGCAACATAATCAACTAAGTCCTCTAGCGGTACAAGATTATTGTACGATATACCACCACTTATACCAGGGATATGACCTTCGATACCAAAATGTCCCATGAATATAGTGAACTCGGGTTCACCATACTTTTCATTAACATTTCTAATGATATCCGGTAATGCATTTAATCGTTCACTTGTTCTCTGCCCAGAATATTGTAAACCAAAGATCCTTACATCACCTATATCAACGAAACCAGAAGAAGTTCCAGGTTCATCCCAATCATGTTTTTCAAATAAAGGGCCATCATCCATAAAAGTTCCTTGAAGCAAGATAATAGTACCCTTAGAATGTAGATATTCTAACCATGTTAAATCTTCTTTGTATAATTTAGAGTCATGGTTACCCTGAACAACAATAACTGGTATGTCGTTATCCTTGAACATTTCTAGTGCGTTCTCAGCATCCTTCAAAGCCCTCGCATTAACCTTTTTATGGTGGAACAGATCGCCAGCGAATAAGGCAAAATCTATATCCTCATCTTTACCTTCATTTATTGTTGTTCTAAACGACATGTACATGTCGTCTCTTCGTAATCTTAAATTGTATTGCCTATGTCCTATATGTGCATCTGAAAAATGCATGAATTTATACATATTAATTGACCTCCAATATATTAATCAAGCTTCTCGAAATAGATACTAATCCTTCTATGGTCAGGCTCTTTTCCTTATTTATTATTTTCATATTATTTTCCTCCTCGTTTTAGATATATATCGTAAATTTTGGTGTTGGAACATTCCTAGCTATATTTTTTCCTAACTCCTGGGTCAGTTTTTGAGTTATAGCTTCTTTACCTTGAGAATAAAAAGAACTCCAATTCAAGAATGTTAACCGGTAGTATTCGTTACCTAGTTTTTCAATAGGTGGCATATCTTCTTCATCATCATGACCGATAGATTTCCTCAACCCAAAATTCAATTTTAGTGGTTTAACTGTCCCACCCTTTCTAGATTTAGCGGATATTAAAAGGCCGGATCTCTCTGTTTTCTTGAAAAAATAACCCGGCAATACATTTTTTATGTAGTTTCCGTTGAAAAATATCCTATCGATAGGTGATTTGTTAACAAAAATGATATCCAAGATTAATTTATTCGGAGCGACTTCACTTCTTTTCAACATCTCCTTTAAAGGTGGGAAATTTTCGCTATCACCTTCAATTCCCCTATCGATGACTTTTTCCATCATCTCACTTTCATCGTCTTTCCCGTCCCTGTAAAGTACCAATCTTTCTAAATTATCTCTCCTGACACTAACTTTTGTTATCAAGTTCTTTAAAATCTTGTAAAAACCCTTTTCAGTTAGTTTTTCACCAGAAAAACTATCTTGTCCACTTATGACATACTCACCTCTACTATCACTCACGGAAGAATATGCACTTGCCCCCGTTGCAATTTCTGTATGTCTACTCGTATCGAAACTGGCATAACAGGTGGTCCCAGCATTTTTATTTATATCCTTATCTGCATTTTCAGCTAGGGTCCATATAGCTTTATTTGGGCTCAAAGGAGACCCTTTAACGTACAATTGTGCAACGATATTGTTAATTTCAAAGTGGGAGTTATTTTTAACAATATCATTCGCTGTTTTTTCTTTCACATACTGAGCTGGTATAGGATTTTGCCCTATCACTGTATTTGGCTGATGAAGTATTTTTCTTACATCATAGAAAAAATCTTTAGGAGTACCTTTTGGTGCTATCACTATAGCAATGGGCTTTTCTTTTTCGTCGATAGTTGCCCTATGTGCTTTTTCCGCCTGGCTGGTGTAAGAATCTATCCTTCTTTTACATTCGAAAACAGCCCCCTCTTCACTTATATCAAACAATTCAAGTTCACCTAGGTTAAGTTTTTTGTATTG
>PULY01000048.1 GCA_003551125.1 Candidatus Iainarchaeum sp. | reverse complement strand
TGGAGAATATAATTCTTCCAACTAATAAATTCACAAATTACGGGTGATTAAAATTCTTGAAAGAGTTAAGAAAAAATTTAAAAAAAGAGATGGAAAAGAGATCTCCAGAATAGCGTTATTTGTTGATGGTCCTAATATGCTCAGAGGAGAGTTTGACTACGATTTATCAGATATAAAGCTAAAACTAGAAGAAATAGGGATGTTGAAGATAGGTAAAGTTTATTTGGATCAATACGCACCTGAAAAACTGATAGAAGCAGTTGCCAATCAAGGATTTGAACCAACAATGATAACTACAGCTGATGTAGATGCACCCATGGCGGCTGACATAATGGAAGCAGTGTATAACGAAAACATAGATAAAATAGCTATAATGACAAGAGATTCAGATTTCCAGAGAGTATTAATTAAAGCAAAAGAAAGAGGAAAAGACACAATAGTTATAGGAGCTAAATCAATGGCAGTAGCCCTGGAAAACACAGCTGATCACGCTATAATTATCTAAAGAATTAATTTTATTCTATCTACAAATAATATTTCAAGAAAAATAGACAAAAGCAACCACCATTTAAATAAAATAAATGCATCTCAATTAATACAGGAGTTTGACACGGAAACAAAAAGATAACTAAAGATGATATAAATGAAGATACCAACGGGAGAACCTGTAGAAAGAGGAACAAAAGTTCCAAAAACAAGTCCAAGAAACATAATAGAAGGATTAATGAAGGATAAATTCACAGGATACAACGCGATAACTATACACGGAGAAACGGGTTTGGAAGAAGGAGTAATAATATACAAAAATGGAAAGATAATAGGTTCAGAGTACTCATACTTCAAGTACAATAAAAAATACATGTCAAAAGAAGCACTGGAAAGATCTCTAAATGCATTAAAATCAAGAAACGGTGTAATAGATACATATAAATTAACATCACATCAAATACAACTTACAAAAACTATGAATGAAGAAGCAATGTTATTTGAACCAGTAGGAAAGGGAGAATTAGAGATACCGAGTACATTTACCACGAAGTACGAAGAAGGGTTAATGGAAAAAAGAACAAAGAAACTAACCAAAGAAGAACTACTGAAGAAATACGGATTAACTGGACTAAGTTCCAGTGAAGATACAAGTGGGCAGTTAATACAAAAAGCAAAACAGGAGCAGAGAACACTGGAAAAATTCCTAGAAAGAGAAAAAAGAAGGTAAAGTGATAAAAATGAGTTTTAAGCAAGTAATACTTAATCTGGTTGGAAATAGAGATCCAGAGGATGAAATAAGGGAAAATATAAAAATAATCCATGAATTAGTACAGGAAAGACTCGAAGAAATTAGAGGTGTAGATGAAAGTGAAGAAGAGAACGAGAAGGAAGGAGGAACAAATAGAATAAAGAAAGAATTCTATTTGGATGCACTTGCTGTTGCCGATGAGAAAGGAGAAATAATAAAAACAGATGGAGAGAACGAATTCAAGGAAATACTCAAAGAGAAAAAGCTCCCTCAAAAAATAACCGAACAATTTCCGAATACAAAGTTATTCACTCTTAGAAACAACGGTCAAAATAACTTAATATACAGGGAAGAAGACAAATTTTATTTGATGAAAACACCCGGAACAATATCAATGCCGGAAATAAAAAGAATAACACAAAAATTGGGAAAGATACAAAACTAATCAAGAACAAATTAAAGATAAATTAAGGAGAAAGATACCAGTGGAAAAGAAAAAAGCTAGAAAAATATGTATAGCTTCAGGAAAAGGAGGAGTAGGTAAATCACTCATAACTCTAAATCTAGGTCTATCGATGGCGAGAGCTGGAGAAGAAGTTATAATAATGGATGCAGATATAGATATGGCTAACTTAGAAATGCTCTTAGGAATGCAAGGAAGGCCAATAACACTACAAGACGTTATGAGAAACGAAGCAAATATAGAAGACGCGATTTACGATATACATGGAGAGAAAGCAAGATTCATACCTGCAGGAATATCACCAACTCAATTCAGAAGAATGGATCCTGATAGATTGAAAAGAGTAACTGATAAACTAGCGGAAAAATGCACCGTATTACTTATGGATGCACCGGCAGGAGTTGGAAAAGACACAATATCATGCTTTAATGCAAGTGACGAAACATTCTTAGTGGTTACACCTGAAACAATATCAGCAGCTGACGCTTCAAAAGCAAAAAACGTAGCTGAAAAGATGGGTTCTGAAGTTAAAGGAATAATACTGAATAGAGTACCTGAGAAAAGATTTGGGATGAGCGACAAGGAAATAACAACTCTGTTAAATGCACCTATACTAATTAAAATAGAAGAGGAACCTGAAATAAGAAAAGCGATAGTGGAAGAAGAACCAGTGATAAATCATTTATCGGAAAGTAAGTTCGCAAAAAAGATAAGAAAATTAACAGAAGAAATAGTAGGAGAAACATATACTGAAGAGGAGAAGAAAGGAATAATAGATAAAATTAAATCAATATTCAGCAGATAACCGAACAAGTAAAAAGGAATAAAAACAAAAATAAAAGAACTATAAAAAGGTGATTAAAATAGCAAGCAGACCATTTGACTTCCTTGACAAAGCGATAGGAAAACAGATACTTGTACACTTGAAGGAAGGAAAAGATGTAAGAGGAAAACTCGAAGCATTTGACCAGCATATGAACCTAGCAATATCAGATGCTACGGAACTAGAGGATGGAGAAAAGAAACAGAAGATAGGTCAAGTGATCCTAAGAGGAGACAACATTTTTTACATTTCCACTTAGAACAAGAAACTTCAAAACACAAGAGAAAACATTAAAAAAGAGTCCTCGTTAATTCGGGAGTTATCTAAAGATGATTATAGATCTACACTTCTAGTCAAACTGGGGCCCGTAGATCAGTGGAAGATCATGCCCTTGGCGAATAAACTCAGTATATTCTGAAAGATCCAAAATGGGCAAGGCCGCGGGTTCAAATCCCGCCGGGTCCATTTTTGATGATATTTCCTTTCGTAAAGTATCTCTTTGAGGTTATTTTACTAAAGGTTTAATTTTAAATCAAAATTTATAAGTACTTATTTCTTATAATACCGTAAGCACTATATTCATTGTTAGGAGGTGAAAAAATGGAAAGAAATAAAAAATTGGCAGTAGTCGGTTTAATAGCATTAATTGCTATAATAGCAACTTCATTTATGTTTCTAAGAACATCTAGAGGACCAGCAGGAACAGTAGTTGGGTTTTATAGCGCTATGGAAAGAGGAGATTTCGAAGGAGCAGCGGAATATTTACCGGCAGAAGAAAGAGATCTAATGTTAGCTGAATTTGAGAATGTTCCCGAAGAAGAAATAGAAATGATGGAGGAAATGATGGAAGCCTTAGATATAGATGTAAATATATTAGATGAAACTATTGACGAAGGTACAGGCACTGCAACTGTGGAAGCAGAAATAACAAGATCTATAGATTTTATGGGTATGGAAGAAACAGAAACTGAGACTATTACCTTTGAATTAGAAAGAGAAAATGGTAATTGGGTAATAGTGGATACGGATCAAGATCCGATGGCAGGTCTTTGATTAAAGTAAATCGAACCTGCTTTATTTTTTATTTTTACCAAATTTTATTGAATGATTCAATCAAATGAATATTTCTGTAACTAGGACTAAATAATTAGATTCACTAAGATTTTTAACTTAAAGCTTTTCCATCTTTACCGATGTACTTCCAGGTAGTTTCGATCCTGATCTTTTAAGAGCCTTTCTAGCATTGTCGCTGTGTTTCTCTTTTACCCATACACTTATTATTTTCTGATTCTTATTAGCTCTGACTGCTCTTCCGCTGGGTCTTCCGAATGATTTTCTCATTCCTTCAGATACTCTGTCAGCTCCGGCTCCACTCGCTAAAGAATGTTTTCTTAAACATTGGTGCGGATAGGTTCTGATCTTTAAATAATAGTTCTCAAGCCCTATTCCTGCTTCAAGAGGTTTGTTTGCATTTATTCTAGCTGATTCAAGAGCTTCATCTCTTATTTGAACATCATTATCCATTACTAAATCAAATCTAACTTCTGCTTCTTTTCTGTCCATTTTACCAATATCAAAAGATCTTATGATTGGATCTCGAACTCCTTTAACATAAGCTTTATCTGTTCTTCTACTAGCTGTTCTTGTCCAAGGTCTTTTGTGTTTTCTGTATGTATAAGCTGGTCTCTTACCCATAATATCACCGTTTATCTTTTTAGTTACTTCTTTGTATCTCTTTAAACGCAGTAATAAATCTACGTAAAGTGTATTAGTTAATGAGAATCCAAGTATTTAAACAATAGGAAATATTTTCCCCTAATCAATGATTACAATAAATACAAAAAATAAAAATTTATGAATTTGTAAAAAATACACAAATTATATAAATTATTCAACACCTAATTATACCGGTGAACTAAATGGGGGACAATGATAATAAAAATAAGAAAAAAGAAAAGAAAGGAAAACTCGATGCAGAAGGAGTAGCAAAGTATAGCTTCTGCACCTAACTTTTTCTTTTTTAAATCAAAATATTTGAAATCTTAAAGCGAAAATTACTTAATTAATCAAATTCATAAGCTGATTATGACTGAAAAAAATGAAAAGACGCTGGAAGAAAAAGCGAATGATTTCGAAGAAGAGATAGAAGGAATAGGCGAAAAGATAGGTAAAGGAATAGAGAAAAGAGTTAAAGAAGAAATATGTTCTCAAAGCATTTTTGGAGTGCTATATGCATTGTTAGCTTCTTTAATAGGTATAATATTAATAGGAGTATCCATTATAGCTATCAGAGTACTTAATTCGCACCTTGAAATTGCTTTCCTGTCTAATTTAGGTTCTTTCCTGAGCAATAATCTTGGATTATTTTTCGTAATTCTATTGATATTTTCATACTTCTCTTATCTGAAAAAAACCTTAAGGAGTCTTCACAGAGTTCTTTCACCAATATTTGCCTCTCTGGCAATAACTGTATTTTTCTGGATAGTTGCAAGTGTACTCGGAATGATCAGGTTCTCAATAGGTAGATTTTCCTTCGCTTACATTTCAAATCTAATCATGAATAATTTGTGGAACATATTTGTATTTTTCATGATATTATTATACCTAGTGGTAATGGTAAAAATGAATTCAAAAATAGATAAAAAACCCAAAAAGGAATCTGAAGAAACAGTTAAAGATGAAGATAAATCAAAAGATAGAAATAAAGATGAAATAAAAAGGATATACAGATCAAAGAAAGAAAAGATACTCGGAGGAGTAGCAGGAGGAATGGCAGAATACCTAGAAACAGATCCTGTTCTATTAAGGCTTTTATGGGTGGTTTTAGTCCTATTATCAGGTGGTTTTGGACTATTAATCTACATAATATGCTGGATAATTATACCTAGAAACCCGGAACATGAATGGTGAGGAATTAATCCGTAAAAAATCGGGTTAATCGCAGGATGAATTCTTGAAAATAGATCGTTTTTAAAAACAAGGAAATATACAAATACTTCACACGAACTTAAAACATGTCATATTTCTAACTTAACCCAACACTAACAACGAGAGGTGAAAAAAATGGCACCAGCAAGTAAATACATCAGAAAAAACTTCGAGAAATCCAAGAAAGGAGAAGACGAAGGATTGAGAAAAGCATACAAAGAAAGAATACAGGAATGGAGAAGAGATCCAACAATAAAGAAACTAGAAAAACCTACAAATCCAGTTAGAGCAAAAGAAATAGGATACAAAGCAAAACAAGGATTTGTAGTAGCAAGAGTAAAAGAAACAAAGGGATCAGGACTACATAGAAGACCAAGCAGAGGAAGAAGACCAAAAAGAATGGGAACAGTTAAAAGAAAAAGAGCTAAATCACACCAAAGACAAGCTGAAGAAAAAGCATCTAAGAAATTCCCAAACCTAGTAGTCATAAATTCATACCTAGCAGCTGAAGATGGAAACATCAAGTTCTTCGAAGTAATAATGGCGGATCCAGAACACCCAAGTGTTAAAAATGATTCAGAAGCAAACTGGGTAACACAGAAAAACCAGAGAAACAGAGCACAAAAAGGAAAAACATCAGCAGGAAGAAAAGGAAGAAACAAAGGAAAAGCCTGAATAAACTAAACTTCAAAAGATTTAACATGGAGAAACTAGCCCACTACCTAGAACTAAAAACACTTCAATATCCATCTGAAGACACTTCTAAAGTTAAAAAAGCAATAAACACAGTTCTAGATCTGGAGAAAGAAGAACTGAATGAAAAACTAAAAACACGGGAAATAGAATCACAGGAAGGAGCAACGATAAAGAAACACGAGTACAAAACCAAAAGATGGAGCGAAGTAAAAGAAATAATGAAGAAAATCTTCAGAGAAATCGAAAAACCTGAAAAGATACATCAATACCTGAATTTAAAAGAAGGAGAATTCTACATAAGGCTCGATAAACAGCAACTGTATAGAGGAAAAGTTAAACCGTTAAAAAAAGGAGATATAATACACATCAAAGTCAAAATAGCATCCTATCCGTTCAGAAAAGAAAAAATTAAGAAAAATTTGAATAAACTGATTGAGGAAGATTAATAGTTTTAATGAGGTAATAGAATGACCAAGAAATTCCATGACTTATTAGTACATAATGAAGAATGCGTTGAATTCGGAGAAAAAGAACTAGGTTATTTCAAAGTACATGGGAAAGACGTAAACTATGTGGAAAAAGGATACAAAACAGATAAGAATAAAATCAATATCTTGGAAGCGGGAGATCTCAAAAGAAATAAAAAGATAATTAGAACGAAGAACGCTGATGTTTTACTGAATCCAGTTGAACCGAATGAAAGACCATTTGACACATCAATAGCTGAAATAGCTAGAGAGAATGATGTTGCAGTAGCAATAACGCTTAAGAAATTGTTGAAATACAGAGGAACTGATAAAATCAAATACTTTAGATCCTTACAATATCTTGGAAAAATACTCAGAAGAAGAAAATGTCCACTAATAATCACATCGGGAGCAAAAGAAAAACTAGAAATGAGAAAACCAATGGATCTAGCATCAATAGCTCACATAGCGGGTTACAGTAAAGAAGAGGCCCTTGAAACAATTTCAAATAACGTTGAAAAAATAAATACCATAAAAAATGATCGAAAATGAATAAAAAACCATTTCCATCAACGCTAAAAGAAAAAAATAGATACATGTTGATTAAAATACATTCAAATCAAAAAATAAGCAGAAACCAACTGATAAAAGAAATATGGAGATCAGCATTTGAAAATCTCGGTGCACTCAATATATCGGAATCGGGATTATGGCTAATGGATTTTAACGAAGAAGAACAAAAAGGTATTTTAAGAACCAACAATAAAAAACAACAAGAAGTAAGAATAATGTTAACACTAATCAATAACATAGGAAATAAAAGAGCATTCATTTCAATAGAGAAAGTACATGGAACGCTCAAAAAATCACGAAAACAACTTAAAATAACTGAAAAGGAAGGAAAATGAAGTAAAAGTCATCCTTCCCATGAAAAAAATAAGGAGGAAAGATAAAATGCCAATGCAAACAGCTTCTCCAGCAGCATACGACCGAGCAATAACTATATTTAGTCCAGATGGAAGATTATTCCAAGTAGAATATGCAAAGGAAGCAATAAAAAGAGGAGCAACAGCTATAGGAGTAAAATACAAATCAGGAGTTATATTAGGAATAGACAAAAGAGTGACATCTGAACTGATGGAGAAAGAATCCATAGAAAAAATACACAAAATAGACAATCACGTAGGAGTAGCAACCAGTGGACTGGTAGCTGATGGAAGAAAACTAATAGACTATGGAAGAGTATCAGCACAAACAGAAAAACTAAACTACAACCAACCAATAGACGTAACACAGCTAACAAAAGAAATGTGTGATCTAAAACAAAGTTACACTCAATACGGAGGAACAAGACCGTTCGGAGTTTCACTACTAGTAGCGGGAGCAGATAGCACGGGAACACACCTCTACAAAACGGATCCATCCGGAGCATATGTATCTTACAAAGCAACGGTAATAGGAACAGGAGAAGAAAAGATAGAGAAATTCCTGAATAAAAATTACAAAGAAGATATGAATAGAGAAGAAGCGATCAAACTAGTACTGAAAGCACTCAAAGAACTGAAGGATGATTTCAGCCCAAAAATAGCTGAAATAGCTTACGTAAATAAAAAAGAAAATGAATTCAAGAAACTGACTGAAAAAGAAGTTTCTAAATTCGTTGAAAAAGAATAAAATAGATACCACATGATATCACTCGAAGACGCCGTTATCGCACGGATAAAAAGAGAAGGAGAAAGATATGAGATATACGTGGATCCATATAAATCCAGAGACCTCAAACAAGGAGAAGACATCGATATAGATGAAGTAGTAGCTACAAGAGACGTTTACCACGATGCAGAGAAGGGAAAAAAAGCACCGGATGAAGAACTCAATAAAGCATTTGGCACAACTGACTTCGATGAGGTCGCTAAAAAAATAATGAATAAAGGAGAAATACAGTTAACAACGGAACAAAAAAGAGAAATGAGAGAAAAGAAAAGAAAACAAGTAATAGACTGGATAAAAAGAAATGCAATAGATCCACAAAACAACAGACCACATACAAGAGAAAGAATAGAAAAAGCGATAGAAAAAGAAGGATATCACTTCGATGAATTCAAAAGAGTTAAGGAACAAGCCGAAGAAATAATAAAGAAGATATCAAAACAAATACCGATAAAAGTAGAGAAATTAAGAATGGCAGTAAAAATACCGCCAAAACATGCTGCAAAAGCCAGCAATATATTACACTCATTCAATATAGAAAAAGAAGAATGGAGAAACGACGGATCATATCTTGCAGTCGTTAAAATCCCAGCAGGATTCAAAGACAAGTTATATGATAAAGTAAATGAAGTGACACATGGAGAAAATCAAATAAAAACACTGAAAAACAATTAGAAAAGAAAAACTGGGAACATAATTCTCAAAGAATGAAGAAAACAGAAAAAATACTGAAACAAATACTAACCCTAAAACAAAAAAATAGGAGGGCACGATAAAATGAAAAAAATAGTTATACCAGGAGAAAAAATAGAAGAAAAAGCAAACGGCGAAACTTACCGAGAGAAAAAAGGTAAAAAGACCGAAAAAAGATCAAAGAGATACGGAATGTTGTACAAAAACAATGGAAGAGGAAAAATAATACCAATGAAAACAAAATACATACCACAAAAAAGAGACAAAATAATAGGAGTAGTATCATCCGTAAAATACGGTGGATATGTAGTAGATTTAAACTCACCTTACGATGCATTCCTATCAACAGATGAAGCGGACGACGAATACAAACTCAAAGATTTAATTAGTATAGAAATAGGAGATGTTGATGAAGTAAAGGACACATCATTAAGGAATGGAAGAAAGTTCTACGGAGGAAACATGATAGAGGTAAATCCAGCAGTAACAGAAAGAGTAATAGGAAAAAACGCATCAATGATCTCAATGATAAAGGAAAAAACCGGCTCAAAGATATT